>CAYVCH010000047.1:0-12451 GCA_964449755.1 uncultured Actinomycetes bacterium | reverse complement strand
GTTCAGCACCACCCCCCGCCCCCTCACGTAGACGAGGGTGTTCGCGGTCCCCAGGTCGACCGCCATGTCGCGACCCAGCAGACCGAACACCCCTTCCGCGCCTTGGGCGCGCGGGGAACGCGGCGTCCCAACCCCCTCGGCCATGGGCTCCGGCCCTTTCTACCGGACTGCCCCGGGGCTGGCAACCCGAGCCCGGCGCGCGGAGGGCCCCCCGGGGCTGTAACCACGCCCCGGCCGGCAGGGTCTAGCATGGCGTGGTGAGCCGCGGCGCTGGGGGAAGGGAGCCGTGCGGGTAGCCGTCCTCTTCCCCGGACAGGGATCCCAGTACCCGGGCATGGCCGACCCGTGGGTGGCCCACGAGGCCGGCCGCCTCGTGCTGGAACAGGCCTCGGAGGTCCTGGGCCAGGACGTGGTGGCCGCCTGCCGGGACGAGGCGCTGCTCGCCAGCACCGAGTTCGTCCAGCCCGCCCTGTTCGCCTGTGACCTGGCCGCCTTCCGCGTCCTCGAAGCCGAGGGCGTTCCCGTGGAGGCCGCCGCCGGCCACTCCCTGGGGGAGTTCGTCGCCCTCGTCGCGGCCGGCGTGCTGGACCCGGAGCCCGCCCTCCGGGTGGTGGTGGAGCGGGGGCGGGCCATGCAGGCCGCCTCCGACGAACGGCCGGGGACCATGACCGCCCTCCTCGGCGTGGACGCGAAGGCGGCCGAGGAGATCTGCCGGGTCGCCGGGCGGGGCGACGTCCTGCGGGTGGCCAACGAGAACGCCCCCGCCCAGGTGGTGCTCTCGGGCGGCGTCGAGGCCGTCGAGCGGGCCGAGGAGCTGGCCCGCAGCCGCGGCGCCAAGGCCGTCCGGCTCCGCGTGGCCGGGGCCTTCCACTCCCCCCTCATGGAGCCCGCGGCGCCCAGGCTTCGGGAGGCCCTGGCGGCCCTGGAGTTCCGCCCGCCCCGCTTCCCCGTGGTCGCCAACGTGAGCGGACGGCTGGTCGGCGAGCCGGCGGCCCTGCGCGACCTCCTGGCCCGCCACGTCGTCTCCCCCGTCCGCTGGGAGCGATCCATGCGCTCCCTGGCCCGGGCGGGCTTCGACACCTTCGTGGAGGCGGGGCCCGGCGAGGTCCTCGCCAAGCTGGTCAGGCGCGTCGTGCCTGGGGCGACGGCGGTGCCGGTTGGCGCTCCCGACCGGGCGGCGGCCCTGGCCCGGTCCGTCCGGGAGGCCGTGGGGTGAGCCGCCACCCGGGCCCTTCGGCCGGCCACGAACCTCCCCTCGGCGAGGGCCTGGACCTCGGGTGGAGCGGGCTCCGGCTCCTCGTGGCGCCGGCTGCGGGCCGCCTGCGGATGCTCCCTCCCCGGAGCTTCCGGGACGGGCGGGAATGGCTGGACCGGGGCGAGGCCCTGGCCCGGGTCGAGCAGGGGGGTCGTTCTGACGCTATCCTCGCCCCCGTGAGCGGACGCGTCGGTGGGGTGCTGCGGCGCGACGGCGAGCCGGTGGCGGCCGGCGAGCCGGTGGCCTGGATGGAGCCCGCCTAAGGGAGCGGCGGGCGTGACGGGGGCCCGGCGGGCGGTCGTCGCGGGGGTGGGCTCGGCCCTCCCGGCCCGGGTCGTGGCCAACGCCGAGTTCGAGTCCCTGGTGGACACGAGCGACCAGTGGATCCGCGACCGCACCGGCATCCGGGAGCGGCGCTTCGCACCGCAGGGCCAGACCACCTCGGACCTGGGGGCGGAGGCGGCCTCGCGGGCCCTGGAGACGGCCGGCATCGCCCCGGAGCAGGTGGACCTCCTCGTGGTGGCCACCCTCACCCCCGACAACCCCATGCCGGGCGCCTCCGTCCGGGTCCAGGCCAAGCTCGGCATGTCCTGCCCGGCCTTCGACGTGAACGCCGCCTGCGCGGGCTTCTCCTACGGCCTGTCGGTCGGAGCGGCCTTCATCGAGTCCGGGGCGGCCGACACGGCCCTGGTGGTGGGGGCGGAGACCCTCTCCCGCGTCCTCGACATGACCGACCGCACCACCTGCGTGCTCTTCGGCGACGGGGCGGGGGCGGTGGTCCTCCGGCCCGGCGAGTCCCCTGGGGTCATGGGCTCCGTCCTGGGGGCGGACGGCACCGCGGCCGAGCTGCTCGTGATCCCCGCCGGTGGCTCGGCCCGGCCGGCCTCCCACGAGACCGTGTCCGCCCGCGACCACGCCATCCGCATGGCCTCCGGGCGGGAGGTCTTCAAGCGGGCCGTGGTGGAGATGGCGGCCGCCTGCCGCGAGCTGCTGGAGAAGGCCGGCCACACCCCCGACGACGTGGACCTGCTCATCCCCCACCAGGCCAACGCCCGGATCATGGTGGCCGTCGCCGAGCGCCTGGGCATCGTCGGGGACCGGGCGGTGCTGGACGTGGAGGAGGTGGGCAACACCTCCGCCGCCTCCATCCCCATCGCCCTGGACCGGGCCTGGCGGTCGGGCCGGGTCCGGCCCGGCGCCCTCGTGCTGCTCACGTCCTTTGGCGCCGGCCTGTCCTGGGGGGCGAACCTGGTGCGATGGACGATGGGGAGGCCCGCCACGTGAAGGTCGCGGTCGTGACCGGCGCCTCCCGGGGCATCGGCCGGGCCTGCGCGGTGGCCCTGGCCGGGGACGGCTGGCGGGTGGCCGTCGGCTACCGGGCCAGCGAGACCGAGGCCAAGGAGACCCTCCGGCAGGTCGAGGCCGCCGGGGGCGACGGGGTCACGGTGCGCCTGGACATCCTCGACCGGGACTCCGTGGTCGGCGCCTTCCGGGAGGTGGCCGATCTCCTGGGGCCGGTGACGGGGCTGGTGAACAACGCCGGGTTCTCCCAGGATGGCCTCATGGTCAAGTACTCGCTCGAGGCCTTCGACCGGACCATGGAGACGAACGCCCGCGGGGCCTTCCTCTGCACCCAGCAGGCCCTGCGCACGATGCTGCGGGCCCGGTGGGGGCGGGTGGTGAACGTGTCTTCGGCCATCGCGCTCCGCGGGAACGCCGGGCAGACGGCCTACGCGGCCTCGAAGACGGCCTTGGTGGGCCTCACCAAGTCCCTGGCCCGCGAGGTAGGGGGCAAGGGGATCACGGTGAACTGCGTCCTGCCGGGGCTCGTGGACACCGACATGACCTCGCACCTCACCGAGGCCGCCCGGGCCGTCTATGTCGAACAGACGCCCCTCGGGCGCACCGCCCGGCTGGAGGAGGTGGCGAGCGTGGTCCGGTTCCTCATGTCGGACGAGGCCTCCTACGTGAACGGCGCCGTCATCCCCGTGGACGGGGGCCTGACCGCCTAGGGCCGCGCGAGCCCTTCGGAGGCAGCTAGCCGAGCAAGGAGGAGGAGGGATGGACAGGGCCGAGATCGAGGCCAGGGTGCGGAAGGTCCTGGCCGAGCAGCTCGCGGTGGACGAGGGCCAGGTGACCCCCGAGGCCCGGTTCGCCGAGGATCTCAACGCCGACTCGCTGGACCTGGTGGAGGCCGTCCTCGCCCTCGAGGAGGAGTGGAACATCGAGATCCCCGAGGAGGAGATGGAGAGCGTGAAGACGGTCGGCCAGGCCATCGAGCTGGTGGCCCGGAAGGTGGGGGTCGGCTAGCCCCGTGCCCGGCGGACGCAAGGTCGTCGTGACCGGCATCGGCCCGGTCACCCCAGTCGGAATCGGCCTCGAGGAGTTCTGGGCGGGCCTGACCTCGGGCCGGAACGGCATCCGGCCCATCTCCCGCTTCGACGCCTCCGACCTGCCGGTCAGGCTCGCGGGGGAGGTCCCGGACTTCGACCCCCGGGACTGGCTGGACCCCAAAGAGGTCCGCCACACCGACCGGTACACCCACCTCGCGGTGGCCTCGGCGAAGCTCGCCTGGGAGGACGCCGGGCGGCCCGAGGTGGCGGCCGACCGGGGGGGCGTCGTCTTCGCCACCGGCATCGGCGGCATCGAGTGGCTCCTCACCCAGCACCTCGTGCTGCTCGAACGGGGGCCGGGGCGGGTCTCCCCCTTCATGGTGCCCGCCCTCATGGCGAACGCCGCCGCCGGCCACATCGCCATGGTCTTCGGTCTCACCGGGGCCAACTTCTGCCCCGTCTCGGCCTGCGCCTCCGGGGCCCACGCCGTGGGCGAGGGCTACCGGATGGTCCGGGACGGGATCCTCGACCTGGCCATCGTCGGCGGTTCCGAGGCCGCCACCCTCCCCCTCACCGTTGCCGCCTTCGCCCAGATGCAGGCGCTGACCAGGAACCCCGACCCCGAGACCGCCAGCCGGCCCTTCGACGCCGAGCGGGACGGCTTCGTCCTCTCCGAGGGAGCCGTGGCCCTGGTCCTGGAGGAGGCCGGCCGCGCCGCCGCCCGGGGCGCCCGCGTCTACGCCGAGGTGGCCGGCTACGGGGCCTCCGACGACGCCTTCCACATCACCGCCCCCGACCCCAAGGGCTCCGGGGCCGCCCTGGCCATCACCCGCTGCCTGCAGGACGCGGGCGAGGAGCCCGCCGCCGTCGACTACGTGAACGCCCACGGCACCTCGACGCCCCTGAACGACGCCTCCGAGACGGTGGCGCTGAAGACGGCCCTGGGCGAGGAGGTGGCCCACCAGGTCCCCATCTCCTCGACGAAGTCCATGACCGGGCACCTGCTCGGGGCCGCCGGAGCCCTGGAGGCGGCCGCATCCGTCATGGCCGTCCGCACCGGGGTGATTCCACCCACCATCCACTACCGGACCCCGGACCCCGACTGCGACCTGGACTACGTGCCCAACGAGGCCCGCCGGGCCGACGTTCGTCTGGCCATCTCCAACTCCTTCGGCTTCGGCGGGCAGAACGCGGTGCTCGCCTTCCGGCGGCACGAGTGAACCCGGCCCGGGCGGACCCTACGACGTGAAGGCCCGGTAGAAGACCTGGTGGCCGAGGACGGCCCGGGTGGCCCGACCCTCGACGAGGGCGTCGAACGCAAGACGCGAGGGCGACCAGGCCTCCCCCACCCGGAAGGCCCCGTCGGGGAGGGGCTCGAGGGGGCGGTCCGGCTCCTCGCCGGGGTGGGAGACGAGCACCAGCCGTCCTCGGCGCAGGACGACCCGGAGGTCGGGCCACCAGGGGTTCCAGGAGCGGTAGTGCCCGGCATAGGCCTCCCAGCCGGCGGGGTGGGGGAAGGCCGTGGGCCCCTGGCAGCCCTCCCCCGCCTACCAGTCAGGCCCGTGGGCGCAGGCCACCACGCGGTCCCCCTGCCGCTCGAGGCGCAGGAGGTAGGCCTCGAGGTCGGGGGCGGCGACGGCGAAGGCGTCACGGCCCCGGCGCTCCAGGGCCACCCGTTCCCCGTCCCGGACCAGGACCAGGCGCTCCCCCTCGGCCGCCACGACCAGGACCCGGTCGCCGGCCCGGTAGACACCGGCGTAGGCTGCCGCCCCCGGCACCCGGGAGGGGTCCGACGGCGGGGGGGCCTCCGGGGGCTCCCGCCCCTCCCGCCAGGCCCGGAGGGCGGCCAGGGCGTAGGCCACCACGGCCTCCCGCTCCCCCCACCCGTTCAGCAGCAGGACCGCCCCGACCCCGGCGTCGAGGTCCCCGGCCATGAGGGCCGTGAAGCCCACCATGCCCCCGGAGTGGGCCAGGAGCCGGTGGCCCTCCACCACCCTCGTCCACAGCCCGTAGCCGTAGAAGCAGCCGGGGTCGTCGGGCAGCATCTCGACGACGGGGGCCACCATCCGCTGGAAGCCCGCCTCCGACAGCAGCGGCCCCGCCGGCCCCCGGCCCCGCCGGAGCAGCACGCGCAGGTAGGCACACAGCTCGGGTGCGGTGGAGACGACGCTCCCGTCCGCGGTGTCGCTCGTCGCCCAGGGCGCCGGGACCAGCGGGTGGTGGCGCTGGGGCGGCCGGTCGTCGAACAGCCGCCGGTAGCCGACGGCCAGGTCCCGCCGGAGGTCATCGGTGATCGACGCCCGAGAGCGGTTCATCCCGAGGGGCGCCAGGACCCGCTCCCGGAGCAGCTGCGGCAGGGGCCGTTCGGTGAGGCGCTCGAGGACAAGCCCCACCGCCTTGTAGCCGTCGTTGGAATGGTGGAACCCCTCCCCCGGTGGGAAGCCGGCCTCCGTGTCCCGCAGCGACCAGACCTCGTGGAGGGCCTCTCCGGCCGTGAACTCCGAGCCGGTGACGATGCCGGCCGTGTGGGACAGCAGGTGGTGCAGGGTGATGGGCCCGAAGGGGCTCCGGACCTCGAACCAGGGGGACCTGCTGGAGGTTAGCCGAAGAAGAGCTTCAGCTCCCGCTCGGCGGACTCCGGGGAGTCGCTGCCGTGGACGAGGTTCTCGGTGATGACCGTCCCGAAGTCCCCGCGGATCGTGCCCGGCGGCGCCTGGGCCGGGTCCGTGGGCCCCATCAGGGCGCGTAGGACGGCCACGGCCTGCTCCCCGCTCACCCGGGCCACCACGACGTCCCCGGAGGTGATGAACTCCACCAGCTCGGCGAAGAACGGCTTGTCCCGGTGCTCGGCGTAGTGCTCCTCGGCCAGGGCCCGGTCCATCCGCATCATCCGCAGCTCCTCGATGCGCAGCCCCTTCGCCTCGATGCGGCGCAGGACCTCACCGACCAGGCCCCGGCGGACCGCGTCGGGCTTCACGATGAGCAGGGTCGACTCCTCGGCCATCCCGGGGTCCCCCCGGCGCCGGGGTCAGGCGGAGAGGGCCCGGCGCGCGTCCGCGACAGTATAGAGGGAGCCCGTCACGAGGATGAGGTCGGCCTCCACGGCCGCCTCTCGGGCCGCCGCCAGGGCCTCGGGGACGGTCTCGAACCGCTCCACCGGGACCTCCAGCTCCTTCAGGGCGTCCGCCAGACGTCCGGGGTCGGCCGAGCGGGGCAGCGAGTGGCGGGCGACGTGGGCCCGGTGGACCAGGGGGGCCAGGGCTCCCAGGATCCCCTCCACGTCCTTGTCCCGGGAGACCGCGACCACCAGGTGGAGCCGCTCCCAGGTGAAGCTCTCCGCCAGGGCCTGGGCCAGGGCGGCCGCTCCGGCGGGGTTGTGGGCGCCGTCCAGGACCAGCAGGGGGTGGCGCGCGACCACCTCCAGCCGGCCCGGCGAGGTGACCGACCCCAGCCCCTCCCGGAGGGCCTCCTGCGACAGGCCCCGGCCGACGAGGGCCTCCAGGGCGACGACGGCCGCCGCGGCGTTGTGGGCCTGGTGAGCTCCGAACAGGGGCAGGAGGAGGTCCGGGTACGAGGCCCGGAGGCCCCGGACCGAGAGGAGCTGGCCCCCCACGGCCGCCCGCCGGGCCTCCAGGGCGAAGTCGCGCCCCTCGAGGAGCAGCTCCGCTCCCACCTCCCGGCACCGGGCCTCCAGCACCCGGAGGGCCTCGGGGGGCTGCTCCCGGCAGACGGCCACCTTCCCGGCCTTCACGATCCCCGCCTTCTCTCCGGCCACCTCGGCCACCGTGCTGCCCAGCTCCGGATGGTCGAGGGAGATGGGGCAGACCACCGCCACGTCGCCGGCCACCAGGTTCGTGGCGTCCCAGGTCCCCCCCATCCCCACCTCGAAGACCCCCACGGAGACGGGCTTGTCGGCGAACCAGAGGAAGGCCAGGGCCGTCAGGGCCTCGAAGTAGGTGACCCGCTCCCCCCGGGCGTCCACCGCCTCCAGGTAGGGCAGGAGGTGGGCGTACTCCTCGGCGAACTCGTCCTCGGAGATGGGCTCCCCGCAGAGGGCCAGCCGCTCGGTGACCGACAGCAGGTGGGGCGAGGTGAACACGCCCGCCGTGAGGCCGTGGGCGCAGGCCAGGGCTCCCACCAGGCGGGCGGTGGTGGTCTTGCCGTTCGTCCCCGTCACGTGGACCGTGGGGTAGGTGAGCTGGGGGTCACCCAGCAGCTCGGCCAGGGCCGTGATTCGGGCCAGGTCCGGCACCATGCGCTCAGGCTGCCGGGCCTCC
Organism: uncultured Actinomycetes bacterium; assembly: GCA_964449755.1. Taxonomy (GTDB): domain Bacteria; phylum Actinomycetota; class UBA4738; order UBA4738; family HRBIN12; genus CAYVCH01. The sequence continues at coordinate 4,586 of CAYVCH010000047.1, read as the reverse complement.
AGCTCGGCCAGGGCCTCGGGGAACCGCATGCCGGCTAGCGCTGGGAGGCGGCCTCGAGCTGCGCCACCTGCTCCCGGAGGTCCGTGGCCTCGGCCTCCAGGCGGGCGAGCCTGGCCTCCTCGGCGGCCACCACCTCGGGCGGGGCCTTGGTCCGGAAGCCCTCGTTGCCGAGCTTCCGCCGGGACCGCTCGGCGTCCTCCTCCACGCCGGCCAGGCGCGTCCGCAGCCGCGTCAGCTCCCGGGCCACGTCGAACAGCCCACCCACCGGCACCAGCACGTGCTCGCCGCCCACGAGGAGGCGGGCGCAGCCGGAGGTGTCGGCGCCGGCGTCCACGAAGGTCACCGCAGCGACGCCGGCCAGCCGCCGCAGCTCGGCCCGGAAGGGCTCGAGGAGGGGCCGCAGGGGCCGGGAGCGCTCCACCACCCGAAGGGCCAGCTCGCCGCGGGGAGGGACCCCGTGGTCGCTGCGGAACCGGCGCACGGCGCTGATGACGTCCCGGGCGAGATCGAAGGCCTCCCCGTCGGCGTCGGTGAAGGCCCGCACGTGCTCCGGGTGCTCCTCCGGCCAGGGGGCCACGACGACGGACTCGCCCACCCCGAAGCGCTGCCACACCTCCTCGCTGACGAAGGGCATGAAGGGGTGGAGCAGCCGGAGGGTCCGCTCGAGGATCCAGGCGAGGAGGTGGGCGGCGTCGGACCGCTCCCGGTCGGTGCCCTCGTAGAGCCGCCCCTTCTCCATCTCCAGGGCCCAGTCGCAGAACTCCGACCAGAGGAACCGGTGGATGGCCTGGATGGCGACGTCCAGGCGGTAGGCGTCGAGGGCCTGGTTCACCTCCCGGACGCAGACCTGGTGGCGGGCCAGGGCCCAGCGCTCGGCCAGGGTCCTCCGTTCCTCGGGGGGCAGCTCGGGCCGACCCCCGGGGAAGGCCCGGAGCACCAGGCGGGCGGCGTTCCACACCTTGTTCGCGAAGTTCCGGCCCGCCTCGATGGACTCCTCCTTCAAGGGCAGGTTCTGCTGGTCCGGGGAGGCCATCCAGGCCAGGGCGAAGCGGAGGGCGTCGGCGCCATAGCGCTCCACCATGTCCAGGGGGTCGATGACGTTGCCCAGGGACTTGCTCATCTTCCGGCCCTGGGCGTCGCGGACGAGGCCGTGGATGACCACGTCCCGGAAGGGGACGTCCCCCACCAGGTAGAGCCCGGACATGATCATCCGGGCCACCCAGAGGTAGAGGATCTCGTAGCCGGTGACCAGGACCGTGTTCGGGTAGAAGGTCCGCAGGTCCTCGGTGTCGTCGGGCCAGCCCAGCGTGGAGAAGGGCCAGAGCTGGGAGGAGAACCAGGTGTCCAGGACGTCGGGGTCCTGCTGGATGTCGGACCGACCGCACTCCCGGCAGACGGCGGGGTCCTCCACGGCGGCGAACTCGTGGCCTTCGGGGCAGTACCAGACGGGAACCCGGTGGCCCCACCAGAGCTGGCGGGAGATGTTCCAGTCCCGCAGGCCCGCCAGCCACTCGTCGTAGTTGCGGCTCCACCGCTCCGGCACGAACCGGACCCGCCCGTCTCGGGCCGCCTCCCGGGCCGGCCCCTTCAGCCGCTCCACGGCCACGAACCACTGCTTGCCCGACAGCCAGGGCTCGATCTCGGCGTGGCAGCGGTAGCAGGTCCCCACCGCGTGTCGGTAGGGCCGCTCCTCCCGCTCCACCAGACCGAGCTCGTGGAGGCGCTCCCGGACGCGGGTGCGGGCCGAGTAGCGGTCGAGCCCCCGGAACTCCTCGGGGACCGCCTCGGCGAGGGTGGCGTCGGCCCGCAGGATGTTGAGGAGGGGGAGCCCCGCCCGCTCGGCGATCTCGAAGTCGGTGAGGTCGTGGGCGGGGGTCACCTTCACGGCGCCGGTGCCGAAGGCAGGGTCCACGGCAGGGTCGGCCACGACCGGCAGCTCCCGGCCGTCGAAGGGGTGCCGGACGGTCCTTCCCACCAGGTGCCGGTAGCGCTCGTCGTCGGGGTGGACGGCGATGCCGGTGTCCCCGAGCATCGTCTCCACCCGGGTCGTGGCCACCGGAATGTAGCCCGATCCGTCGGCCAGGGGGTAGCGGAACGTGACGAGCTCCCCCTCCTTCTCCACGTGCTCCACCTCGGAGTCGGACAGGGCGGTCTGGTCGGTGGGGCACCAGTTGATGAGCCGCTCGCCCCGGTAGACGAGGCCGTCCTCGTACATCCGCACGAAGGCCACCCGCACCGCCCGGGACAGCCCCTCGTCCATGGTGAAGCGCTCCCGGCTCCAGTCGCAGGAGGCCCCCAGGGCCTTGATCTGCTCGACGATCTCGCCCCCGTACCGCTCCTTCCAGGCCCACACCCGCTCCAGGAAGCGCTCACGGTCCAGCTCCCGGGGGTCCAGCCCCTCCCGCCGCAGCTGCCGCTCCACCACGACCTGGGTCGCGATGCCGGCGTGGTCGGTCCCGGGAAGCCACAGGGTCTCGTGGCCCTGCATCCGGGCCCGTCGCACGAGGACGTCCTGGATGGTGACGTTCAGCGCGTGGCCGATGTGGAGCCGCCCGGTCACGTTCGGTGGCGGGAGCACGATGCAGTAGGGGGCCCGGTCGCTCCCGGCCCTGGCCCGGAAGTACCCGCGGCCCACCCAGGTCGCGTACCAGCGACGCTCCGCCGCCCGGGGGTCGTACTGGGGCGGCATCTCGGGGCCGAGGAGGGCCTGCTCCACCACGCCGCCGAGTCTACGGGAAGCGGCCTGGCCGCTGGGGCCGGGCGAGGCTAGGCGGTCCGCTCCCGCCGCACGCGGGGGGTCTCGTGGCGCGGGACCAGCGTCGGGTTCACCCCCTGGAGCACCACGTCGCGGTCGACGACGCACTTCGTGACGTCCTGGCGGGAGGGCAGCTCGTACATGACGTTCAGCAGCACCTCCTCCATGATCGCCCGCAGCCCCCGAGCCCCGGTGCCCCGGAGGGTGGCCTGGTCGGCGATGGCCTCCAGCGCGTCCTCGGTGAACTCCAGCTCCACCCCGTCGAACTCGAAGAACCGCCGGTACTGCTTGACCAGGGCGTTCTTCGGCTTCGTCAGGATGTCGATGAGGGCCTGCCGGTCCAGGTTGTGGACGTGGGTGATGACCGGGAGACGTCCCACGAACTCGGGGATCAGCCCGTACCGGAGGAGGTCCTCGGGGAGGACCCGGGAGAAGATCTCCCCCAGGTCCTTCTCCTCCATCCGCCGCACGTCGGCCCCAAACCCGATGCCCTTGCGTCCGATCCGGCTCTCGATGATCTTCTCCAGGCCGGCGAAGGCCCCCCCGCAGATGAACAGGATGTTCGTGGTGTCGATCTGGATGAACTCCTGGTGCGGGTGCTTGCGCCCTCCCTGGGGGGGCACGCTCGCGGTGGTTCCCTCCAGGATCTTGAGGAGGGCCTGCTGGACCCCCTCGCCGGAGACGTCGCGGGTGATGGAGGGGTTCTCGCTCTTGCGGGCGATCTTGTCGACCTCGTCGATGTAGATGATGCCGGTCTCGGCCTTCTTCACGTCGTAGTCGGCGGCCTGGATGAGCTTGAGGAGGATGTTCTCGACGTCCTCCCCCACGTAGCCGGCCTCGGTGAGGGCGGTGGCGTCGGCGATGGCGAAGGGGACGTTCAGCATCCGGGCCAGGGTCTGGGCGAGGAGGGTCTTGCCGCACCCGGTGGGGCCGAGGATCAGGATGTTCGACTTCTGCAGCTCGACGTCGTTGTCCTTGTTCCCCACCTGGATCCGCTTGTAGTGGTTGTAGACGGCCACCGAGAGCACCTTCTTCGCCTGCTCCTGGCCGATGACGTAGTCATCGAGGAAGGCGTAGATCTCCTGGGGCTTGGGCAGCTCGTCGAGCCTGAGCTCGGGGGTCTCGGAGAGCTCCTCCTCGATGATCTCGTTGCAGAGGTCGATGCACTCGTCGCAGATGTACACGCCGGGGCCGGCGATCAGCTTCTTCACCTGCTTCTGGCTCTTCCCGCAGAAGGAGCACTTCAGCAGGTCCGAGTCCCCGAACTTCGCCATGCCCCCGCTCGCCCTCCGAACCGGACGGCCGGGTCCCCCGCCCCGGCCTGCGCCCCCATCTTACGCGCCGGCCGCCGCCGCTGCAGCGAGCTCCGCCGGGACGGCCTTCCGGCTGGTGATGACCTCGTCCACGATGCCGTACTCCTTGGCCTCCCCCGCCGTGAGGATGAAGTCCCGGTCGGTGTCCTTCTGCACCTTCTCCAGGGGTTGGCCGGTGTGCCTGGCCAGGATCTCGTCCAGGAGCTTCCGGTACCGGAGGATCTCCCGGGCCTGGATCTCGATGTCCACGGCCTGGCCGGAGGCCCCACCGTGGGGCTGGTGGAGGAGGACCCGGGCGTGGGGCAGGGCGAAGCGCTTGCCCTTGGCCCCCGCCGCTAGGAGCACGGCCGCCGCCGACGCCGCCTGCCCCATGCAGATGGTGGAGACGTCCGGCTTGATGTACTGCATGGTGTCGTAGATGGCGAAGAGGGCGGTGATCTCCCCGCCCGGCGAGTTGATGTAGAGGTGGATGTCCTTGTCGGGGTCCTCGCTCTCCAGGTGGAGCAGCTGGGCCATGA
>CAYVCH010000046.1:0-12763 GCA_964449755.1 uncultured Actinomycetes bacterium | reverse complement strand
GCCGCCGAGGACCGGGCCAGGAGGCTCTCACCTGTCTACGACGTGAACGGGAACCACACCTAGGTGCCGAAGGCGTATTGCTGCGCGCGGGAGTCGCAGGGGTTGCCGCGGCCGTACGTCACCTGGCCCCCGGTGACGTCGGCGACGCACCAGAAGACCGTCTTCCCCTCGCCGCCGAAGCGGTCGGGGTGGCGGCAGAGGCAGTCCGGCGCCCCCTCGTGGTCGGAGAGGATCCGCCGGAGCACCTCCTCGGTCACCGTCTCCTCGGGCTGGGCGGCGAGGAGATCCGCCGCGCGCCGGTACCGCCTCGCCGACCGGACCGCGTAGTCCGGGTCGCCCTCGTAGCGGAGCATCCGCTCGCAGACGTAGTGGTTCGTGTGCACCAGGTGGCCGCGCTCGTCGGGGCCGGTGAGGCAGGCGTCGGTGGCCGAGCCCTCCACGTTCACCACCCGCCCGGTCCGGTCGGCCAGCACCTGGTTGTACGAGGACGCCCGCCGGGGGTGGAGCGCCACCCGGAGCACGTCGTCCATGGTCCGCTGGGCGAGCATGGCGCGGAACTGCGGGCCCCGGGGGATCCCCACCCGCTCGTCGTTGGGCGAGAGCTCGTTCCCGGTGAAGGAGATCCCGGCGGAGTTGAAGCCCACGCTCGCCCCGAGCCCTCCCCCGATGGTGAACACCACCGGCTCGCCGGGCACGGTCCACTCGATCGCCACGAGCCCCTCCTCCGCCTCGGGCCGGAGGTCGTTGTTGTGGGCGACGAGGACACGGCCCCCGGCGGTCGCCGGGGGCACCGCCACGAGGTCGGAACACCGGCCCGTGGCCGCCGGCGTCCGGGCCGCCGGCCGCCGCGGCTCGTACCAGATCTCCTCCACCTGCCAGGCGAACAGCGCCCGGAGGTCCACCCCGGCCGCCTCGGCGCACCCCTCGAACTCTTCAGCGAGCCAGGGGATCTCCTCCGCCGTCACCCGGAGGTACCCGGCGGCGAGCGCGAGCTGCTCCTCGAGCGTCCGCCCCTCCGGGAACGGGCCTGGGTAGACGTCGCGCTCGAGCTCGCCGCGGATCCGCTCGCGGAGGGCCTCGCCGATCTGCCGCCCCACCTCCCGGTGGGTCCCGCGGACCTGGAGGAACGGGATCGCCGGCGGCGCCACGGCCGCATGATAGGCGGTGCGTCGGGTCGGCGAGCGGCCAGCGCCTTCGCGGTCAGGACGCCGCGGCCAGCTCGATCACTCGGATCCCGGCACGCCTCCGCGCCGACGAGGCGAGGCCGCGGTCCTTGGTCGCCAACGGCTCGTCGAGAGGCTCGGCGAGGGCGACGAAGAGCGCGTCGGCGCCGGCTGCCTCAGGCGGGACAGTCGCCCTGGCGGAGGCCCAGCCCGTAGCTCTGCGCCGCCTCCTGGGGGGCGATCCCCCTCCGGAGCAGCTCGAGGAACTCCCGGATCCGCTGCTCCCGCCGTCCCGGCCGCTCGGGCCTCCGGTGGATGAGCCCGGGGTCGAGGTCGGCCTCGGACAGGGCGTCCTGGAACCGCTCGGCGACCCAGTCCAGCATGGACGCGATCATCTCGACGTCCACGTCGCCCCGGACCTCCCCCCGGGCCACCCCGAACTCGACGAACTCCAGGGTCCCGTAGGGGTCCTCGCTCCGCATGAACCGGTCGATGGGGCGCCGCAGCCGCAGCCCGGTGTCGTAGCGTCCGATGAGGGCCACCCGGTTCGGCACCCAGTCGGCCTGGATGAACTCCTCCGTCCGCTCCAGCCACCAGTTCAGGGTGGCCCAGAACCCCCGCTCCACCACCTCGGCGGGGGCGTCGAGCCAGGCCGGCAGCACCGACACCGCCCGCTGGTAGGCCGCGAGGAACAGGCCCTCCTTGCTCCCGAACTCCAGGAAGACCGTGCCCTTGGCGACCCGGGCCTCGGCGGCGATGTCCTCCACCCTCGCCCCCCGGTAGCCGTGCTCGGCGAAGTGCCGCATGGCCACCTCCAGGATCCGCTCGCGACGGTCCTGGCCCCCGCGCCTGCCCGCGGCACCGCTCACGGCAGCGAGGAAGACGGCGTCATACGGGCAAGGTAGCCGGCGCCTCGGAGCGGGGGCAACCACACCGCGGCCGGGCAACGGGCCCGGACGGGCGGTGGCGAGACGCGAACAAGGACCGGCCCAGGCGCGAAGAGCCCGAGGGACCTCCGGCTCGCCAGAAGCCAAAGCCCCCGGCCACCATCGGCCCCTCGGGCTCAGGTGCCCCGAGCAACCCCGAACGACTGTCTCGGTTTCCTTATGGTCGGCCCTTTCGTTGGGCTTTGGGGCCTCCCGAGCCTCCCCACCCGCACAGCTAGTTGGCCTTCCCAACCGTACGAGCAGGTGCGCCCAGTCGGCCTTACGGCTTTCCCAGGGGCCCCCATTCGGTTCCCTGACTCAGCCGCCCCAGCTGCTCGGGGCACCGCGAATCTACTCGCGCCCCCGAGGCGAGTCAAGACGCCAACGTCGCAGGTCAGAACGCATATGCCCAGGTAGCGGGCCTGGCAGAAAGAGTGACAAGATCGGCGGCGGAGCCCCCGTCAGCAGCCCCCATCCAGGAGCTCCCGGTACACCCCCAGGACCTCGAGGGCGGTGACCTCCCAGGAGAACGAGCGGGAGTGGGCCACCCCGGCCTCGCCCATGCGACGGGCCCCGTCGGGATCCCCGAGGAGCGCCAGCAGTCGTTCCGCGTGGTCGCCCGGATCGTGCCCCTGGACGAGGTAGCCGGACACCCCATCCACCACCACGTACCGCAGGCCCCCCACCGCCGAGGCCACCACCGGCGTCCCGCACGCCTGGGCCTCCAGGGCCACCAGGCCGAAGGACTCCGAGCGGGAGGGCACCAGGACGACCTCGGCGGCCGCGTAGAAGTCGGCCAGGCGGCCCTGGGGCTGCGGCGGGAAGAACATCACCCGCTCCCCCACCTCCAGGGCGGCCGCCAGGTCGATGAGCCGCGCCACCTCGGCCCCGCGGCTCGTCCCGCTCGGCCCCCCCACGATGGCCAGGACGACGTCGTCGGTCCCCCTGGGGTCGCGGGCCAGGGCCTCGGCCACCGTCCGGATGGCGACGTCGGGGCCCTTGTGGGGCTGCAGCCGCCCCACGAACAGCACGAGGCGGACACCGGTGAGGTGCAGCCGCTCCCGAGCCCGGTCCCGGGAGCGAGGGAAGAACAGCCCGTGGTCCACGCCGGGCGGAACGATCCGGATGGTGGAGGGGTCCGCCCGGTACAGCCCCACCAGGTGGGCCGCCTCGGCGGGGGTGGGGGCCAGGATCCGGTCGGCCTCGGCAATGACCCGCTCTTCCCCCGCCAGCCGGTGGGCAGGCTCGGGGCCCTCATCCAGGGCCAGCGAGTAGTTCTTGACCTTGCCGAGGGTGTGGAAGGAGGCCACCAGGGGCACCCCCCAGATCTGCTTGGCGCTCCGGCCCACCCAGCCCGACAGCCAGTAGTGGCTGTGGACCACATCGTAGGTCCGCTGCCGGCGCCTCCCGAAGGCCAGCATCCCGCCCAGGAACTCGGGCAGGTACCGGGGGAGCTCGGCCTTGGGCACGGGCCCCCGGGGACCGGCCGGCACGCTCACGACGCGAACCCCCCGGCGCCCCTCCAGGACCTCGGGCAGGCCGTCCCGCGAGCGGGTGAACACGTCCACCTGGGCTCCCTGGGCGGCCAGGCGTTCCGCAACGGCCCGGATGTAGACGTTCATCCCGCCCGAGTCCCCCGTCCCCGGCTGGTCCAGGGGCGAGGTGTGGACGGACAGCACGGCGATCCTCGGCGACGACCGGCTCATGAGAAGGTCACACGATGGTACGCGCTCCGGCGGGCGGGTATTCCGCCCTAGGACCCGCAGGCCCGGACCAGGGGTTCCCCGACCGCGCCGTCCGCCAGCATGGCCAGGAAGGCGCCGACCACCTCGGGGTCGAACTGGGAACCGGCCCCCCGTTCGAGCTCCTCGCCGGCCCGGGCCACGGGCAGGGCCGGCCGGTAGGGCCGCCCGCTGGTCATGGCGTCGAAGGCGTCGGCCACCGCGAAGATCCGTGCCGCCAGGGGGATCTCCTCGCCCTCCAGGCCGTCGGGGTAGCCCGTGCCGTCGAAGCGCTCGTGGTGGTGGCGGATGACCTCCACCGCTCCCGAGAGGAAGGGGACGGGCTCCACGATCCGGGCCCCCGTCAGGGGATGGCGCCGGACGAGCGTCCACTCCTCCTCGGACAGGGGCCCCGGCTTGCCGAGGACGCGATCGGGGATGCCCACCTTCCCGACGTCGTGGAGGAAGAAGGCCTGGGCCAGGCCCGGGGTCCCGGCGAGGTCCGGGGCCACTCGCCGGGCCAGGGCCAGGCCGTAGGCCTGCGTGCGCTCCAGGTGGCCGCGGGTCTCGACGTCCCTGGCCTCGACCACCCGGGCCAGGGAACGGAGGGTGGCCTCCCCGGCCTCCTCGGCGGTGAGAAGGGCCCCGGGCAGTCCCCGGCCGCCCGCCGGGCCGCTCGGCTCCCCCAGCTCCCGGGCGACCGCCACAAGCCGGGCCTCCAGGCCGGCGGCGCCGGGGGTGGCCACCTCAGCGAACCGGTGCACCGCGGCTCCTCGGGGCGTTCATGTGCGGCCGAAGCGTGGTGGGTTTCCCCGCCCCCCGCCACCCCCCCGACGGTGCAAATCGGCATCCGCCGGCAGCGGGCCGTCCGGCGCCCGGGACCGACGACCCGCCTCCCCCGGACGGCCCACGGGCCGTGGGCCGCCGGGGCCTCAGCCGAGGACCTGGGAGATGTCCTCCTTGTAGCGGCGCTTCAGCTCGTCCTGCAGACGGTCCAGGATGGCCAGCACCCTGGCCCTGGTCCCCGACACCTCCCGCTCCTCGGCGAGCAGCACCTCCACGGCGCGCTCCAGCTCCCCGTCGTCCAGGGCGCTCGGATCCGAGAGGCCGGCGTCGGCCACCAGCCGCTCCACCCGCCGGCGGGCCCGGAGCATCTCGGGCTCGGGCAGCGTCACCCGGACGGCCTCCCCCCGGACCGGTCCCCTGGGCTCGTCCGGGGCGAGGATCCCGACCAGCCGCTCCACCAGGGGCGCCCGCTCGCCACTGCCTCGCCGGGCCTCCAGCTCGGCCCGGAGAATCTCGGCGCGTCCCTGGAGCAGGCGGCGCAGGAGCGAGAGGTACTCACGCTCCGCCATGCACTCGTCCCGCCGTCGGCGGACCTCCTCCAGGGCCAGGGCGGCCAGGTCCGCCGTGTAGTCGGACCTCAGGATCCGGTCGATCCGGCGCTTCCCGCCCTGCTCCCCCACACCCGGCTCCCCGTCCACCAGGGGCATTCTAGGCCCGGCCGCGGCGGGCCGCCCGCTGCCCGCCGGGCTACCCGCAGACCGCCCGCAGCATGGCGTAGGGGTTGACCGCCGCCCCCCCGCCGGGGTGGTACTCGAAGTGGAGGTGGTTCACGCTGCCCGCGTTGCCGGTGCTGCCCACGTAGCCGATGACGGTCCCCGTGGAGACCTGCCCCGTCGCCCCGTAGGAGGACAGGTGGGCGTAGTACGTGAAGTCGCCGTTCGCGTGGTAGACGATGACCGAGATGCCGCCCAGGGCGTTGTAGCTCCGCACCGCGTTGCCGCTTCGCACCGCGACCACGGGGGTCCCGAAGGGGGCCAGCAGGTCGATCCCCTGGTGAGTCCGGCCCCCCGACCGGGGGGCGCCGAAGGAGTCGACGAAGGAGTTGGGGCCGGCCACCGGACACACCTGGATGGCCCCGGCGAGCTGGGGAGGGGCTCCGAGGAGGATGGACGCCTGTTCCGCCCGGAGCCGGCGCTCCAGGTCGGCCACCACGTCCTGGAGCCTCGCCACCTGCGCGGCGGCCCTGGCCTTGGCCGCCTCCAGGCGCGCCGCCTCCGCCCTCCGCCGGTCGGCCAGCCGGGCCAGCTCCTCCTCCCGGCGCCGGAGCTCCTCCCGGCGGACCTCGGCCTCGGTGATGAGGTCGAGGTCGCTCTCGGCGATGCTGCCCACGAACTCCAGCCGGTCGGTGAACTCGGCGAAGCTGCCGGAGGACAGCAGCAGCTCCATCGTCGCGCCCGCCCCGGCCATGTAGGCCTCCCTGGCCCTGGCGGCCAGACGCGCCTCGACGGCGGCCAGCCGGGCCCGCAGCCTGGCCACCGCCCTGCGGGTGGCCAGGAAGGCGTCATGGGTCTGGGCGTAGGCCGCCTCGGCCGCCTGCCACTCCGCCGCGGCGTCGGCCAGCTCGGCCTTGGCCGCCGCCAGGGCCTCCCGGGCCGCCTCCAGCTTGCCCTTCGTGTCCGCCGCGGCGGGGGCGCCACCCAGGGCTGCCACCAGGACGAGCAGCCCCACGGTGCGGGCGATGCCTCTGCGAGCGGTCGTCGTGCCTCCCCCTCAGGTCGTGCGGCCGCCCCCGACAGGGACGGCCGACCCTACCAGAGCCGCCCCCGCGTTCGCAAGCCGCCGCCAGTGCGCTGGCGCGCAACGCCGGTCGCCCGACGGGGCCCCGGGGTGCCCGTCCCCTGGCTAGCCGGGGGGCGCCCGCATGGCCTGGATGAGGACCTCGGCCACCTCGGGCCGGGAGAACTCCGGCGGCGGCCTCCGCCCGGCCCGCAGCATCTCCCGCACCCTCGTCCCCGACAGGATCAACCGGTCCCGGTCGTCATGGGGGCAGGTCTTGGGGGTGGCCATGCCCTCGCAGCGGTTGCACCAGAACGCGTGCTCGAACATGAGGGGGGTGATCCCGAGTTCCCCCGGCTCGAACGCCTCGAAGATCCGCTGGGCGTCGTAGGGGCCGTAGTAGTCGCCGACCCCGGCGTGGTCGCGGCCCACGATGAAGTGGGTGCAGCCGTAGTTCTTCCGGCAGATGGCGTGCCAGACGGCCTCCTTGGGACCCGCGTAGCGCATGGCGGCGGGGAAGACCGCGATGAGGGCCCGGTCCTTCGGGTAGTAGTGCTCGAAGAGCACCTCGTAACAGCGCATCCGGACCTCCGGCGGCACGTCGTCGGCCTTCGTGGCCCCCATGAGGGGGTGTACCAGGAGCCCGTCCGCGATCTCCAGGGCGCACTTCTGGATGTACTCGTGGGCCCGGTGGATGGGGTTGCGGGTCTGGAAGCCCACGACCCGGCGCCAGCCCCGGCGGCGGAACTCCTCCCGGGTCTCGGCCGGGGTGAGCCGGTAGCGCTGGAAGTCCCGGTGATGGGGGAGGCGGAGGGCCCGCACGGGACCCGCCAGGCAGTAGTCCCCGGCCTCGTGCAGGGCCCGCACGCCGGGGTGGGCCAGGTCGGTGGTCCCGAATACGCCCAGCGCCTCCCGCTCGCGGTCGCGCCGGAAGATCCCCTCCACCTCCACGACGGCCACCGGGTGGCCGCCCTCGCGGGAGGTGAGGGCCACCGCGTCGGCCCGGCCCACCCGCTTCACCTCTTCCCGGGTGAGGGACAGGGTCACCGGGATGGTCCAGGGAAGCCCGTCGGGCAGGCGCATGGTCTCCAGCACCGACCGGTAGGCCTCCTCCCCCTGGAAGCCCCGGAGGGGCGACAGGGCCCCCACCGTGAGCAGCTCCAGGTCGGACAGCTCGCGCTGGCTCACGACCACCTTCGGGTAGTGGCGGGCCTCCCGGGCGAGCCCCTCCACCTCGGCCCGGGGCACGAGGAGATCCACCAGGACCCCGCCGTGCGGCAGGATGGGGTCGCGTTCCGGCATCTCGGTTCCTTCCTGGAGTCCGGGCCAAGCATATCGGCCGCCGTCCGGCGGGCCCGCCCACGCTCGGGCCGAGGCCCCGCGGCCGGCCCCGCCCGGATATACTCGGCGCGGCTCCTGGAGGGGAGGCGGCCCCGTGAAGACGCTCCTTTCGCCCGACACCGTGGCCGAGCTGAACCTGCGCTTCGAGGAGGCCAACCCCCGCGAGGTGCTGGGGTGGGCCCTGGAGGAGTCCGGGTTGGACCGCGTCGCCATCGCCTCGGCCTTCCAGGCCGAGGGGACCGTCGTCATGCACCTGGCCACCCAGATCCGCCCCGACGTGCCCGTCCTGTTCCTGCAGACCGGCTTCCACTTCGCCGAGACCCTGGCCTTCAAGGAGCGCCTCGTCGAGCGGCTGGGCCTGGCCGTGGTCGAGCTGGTGGGCGACTACACGGTGGCCGAGCAGGAGGCCACCTTCGGCCCCCGCCTCTACGAGCGGGACCCGGACCTCTGCTGCGAGATCAACAAGGTCCGGCCCATGTTCCGCGCCCTGCGGGACCTGGACGCCTGGATCACCGCGTACCGGCGGGACTCCTCACCGACCCGCGCCAACGCGCCCATCGTGGACCAGTACGAGCTGGAGCCCGGGCGGTGGATCGTGAAGGTCAACCCCGTCGCCACCTGGACCCGCCGGGACGTGTGGCGGTACCTCAAGGAGCACGACCTCCCCCACAACCCCCTGTACGACCTCGGTTACTCCTCCATCGGCTGCGCCCCGTGCACCCGGCTCCGGTTCCCCGGGGAGCCCGAGCGGGCCGGCCGTTGGGCGGGGCTCGCCAAGTGGGAGTGCGGCATCCAGCAGCCGTCCCCGAGCGCGTAGCGGGGGACGTGTCCCCCCCTCCCGGGCGAGCTTGCCCCCGTCCGCAGGCCCCCGACCGGCTGAGGGCCCGCCTCGGCGTACGGGTCGGGGGGACACCGCAGGCCGAGGGCACGCCTCGGCCCAGGCGCTCGGGGAGGGGCGGTCGGGTGCGCCCGCCGACCGTCAGGCCACGACCCAGAGGGCGTCCCGGGCCAGGGTGACCTCCAGGCGCGTCCGCTGGCCGAGGACGTCCCCGTCCACCTGCACGGGAAAGGGACCCTCGGACTCCACCACCACCCGGGAGGCGTCGTGGACGTAGTCCATGTCCCGCCCCAGCACGTGGCGGGCGGAGCCGAACACCTGCCAGGCGATGCGGAGCAGGCGCCGCCGCGGGAGCCGCCGCGCCGACAAGACGTCCAGGCCCCTCTCGAGGGACGCCTGGGGGGTGACCCGCAGACCCCGCTCCCGGTAGTACGTGTACGGGTCGGTCCTGCCGATCAGCACCGAGATCGAGGGCAGGGGCTCGCCTCCGTCCACCCGCACCGTGAGGTCGGGAGACCGTCCCGCGTAGGTGGCGAGGGCCGCCCGCAGGACGGCCAGGAGGGCGGCCCGCTCGAAGGCCCGCTTGTTCCGGGGGGCCCGGGCGTCGAGGCGGGCCATGGCCGCGGCGTCCAGTCCGGCGCCACAGTTCACGGCGAAGTACCGGCCGTCGGCCACCCCCAGGTGGAGCTGGCGGGCCTCCCCCGCAAGGGCCTTCGAGATCAGGACGCCCGCCGCCTCCACCGGGTCCAGGGGGAGCCCCAGGGCCCGAACCAGGATGTTCGTGGCCCCGCCCGGGAGCACGGCCAGGCCGACGTCGGTCCCGGCCAGCCCGTTCAGGGCCTCGTTGACCGTGCCGTCCCCGGAGAAGACGACGACGAGGTCCACCCCTTGGGCGACGGCCTCCCTGGCCACCTCCGTGGCGTGCCCCCGCTCCGCCGTCTCCAGCACCTGGAGGTCGAAGTCGGCGGAGAGGGCCTTCTCCAGCACCGCCAGGGTCGGCCGCGACACCGTGCGGGCCGCGGGGTTCACCACGAGCAGCACGCGCTCGATGCGCCGCACGAGAGGGCAGTATCCCACCGGGGGCACCGGCTGCCGACGGGGGTCACCCCGGAGCCCGTAGACTCGGCCCCGTGCTGCGCGAAGGCTGGGTGAAGGCCCTGCTGTTCCTCCACGTCCTGGGGGCCGTGACGGCCCTCGGGCCGAGCCTCACCTACGGGCTCTGGGCTCGCCTCGGGGAGCGGGCGGGCCGTCGGGAACGAGCCTTCGCGCTGCGAACCATCTCCTGGGTGGACCGCCGGCTGGCCACCCCCTCGTATGTCGCACAGCTGGTCACCGGGCTCCTCCTCGTGTGGCTCCTCCGCCTGGACCTCCTCGGCACGGGGTGGCTCGTCCTGTCCCTCGCCATCTACGCGGCCATCCTCGTCCTGGCCATGGGCCTGTACGCTCCCACCTTCCGCCGCCAGGTGGCCCTGGCGGAGCGCCTCGACCGGGAGGCCGACGACCCCGACCTGGCCGCCCAGTACCGGTCCCTGGCCGCCCGCACCAACGCCTACAGCGTCGCCGCGGCCGGCCTCACCCTGGCGATCCTGTTCCTCATGGTGGTCCAGCCGGAGCTGTGGTGAGCGGCGGCGCGCCGCCGGAGACGGGCGGCAGCAGGGCCACCTCCTCCCGCCCCGACAGGGGCGTGTCCAGGCAGGCCCGCTCCCCGTCCACCACCACCGAGCCCGCCCGGGCGATTCGCTCGAAGCGCTCCCCGTAGCGGGCCGCCAGGGCCCGGACCAGCTCTTCTGGCGTCGAGCCCTCGACCTCGACCTCGGCCCCCCCGGCCAGCTCCCGGAGGGCCGCGAACAGCCTCACCCTCGCCACCGGCGCCTCCCCGACGCCAGGGTACCGCCGGCGGCCAGCCGCTGATACCCTCCGCCCATGGCCCACCTCGTCCTGCTCTCCGACCGTTCCCCCGACGAGGCCCTCCCGGCCCTCGGGGGCCTGGGCCTGGACGTCAAGACCCAGCCCCTCTCGGTCACCGTCCTGCACGAGGCCCTGTCCCTGTGGCCCGAGGCGGTCCTCGTGGACGCCGGCGAGAGCCCGGGCCAGGCCCACGCCGTCCTGCGGGCCCTCCGGGACCGAGGGGCACGGACCCCCCTCGTCGCCATCGTGGAGCGGCGCGACCTGGAGCGCCTCCCCTGGCCCGAGGTGGCCGACGAGCTGCTGTTCCCCGGCGCCTCCGAGGCGGAGGTACGGGTCCGCCTGGCCCTGGTCCGGCACCGCTCCGGGGCCGGGGAGGGCTCCACCGTGCGGCTGGGGCCGCTGGTGCTGGACACCGAGCGCTACCGGGTCAGCGTGGCCGGCCGCGCGCTGGACCTCACCTACAAGGAGTTCGAGCTGCTGCGCTTCCTCGCGTCCCGGGCCGGCCGGGCCTTCACCCGGCCGGCGCTGCTGCGGGAGGTGTGGGGCTACGACTTCTACGGGGGGACCCGAACCGTCGACGTCCACGTCCGCCGCCTGCGGGCGAAGCTCGGCCCCGAGCACGAGCACCTCATCGAGACCGTCCGTGGCGTCGGCTACCGGGCGGCCGACCTCGACGAGGCCCGCGACGCCGGGCCCCGGGGCTGAGGGCCAGAGCCCAGGCGGCGTAACCAACAATTTACGCCGCCGAAACCACCGGCTGCCGTCCGCCCGCTAGCCTGGTCCCGTCCGTTCAGGCGAAAGGGGGAAGGACCGTGGCAACCGCCAGGGACGTCATCGCCATGGCCAAGGAGGGTGGGGCCGAGATCGTGGACCTCCGCTTCTGCGACCTCCCGGGCCTGATGCAGCACTTCTCCATCCCCATCGACGAGCTCACGGAAGCCGGCTTCGCCGACGGCTACGGGTTCGACGGCTCGTCCATCCGGGGGTTCCAGGAGATCCAGGAGTCCGACATGCTCCTGGTGCCCGACCCCGACACCGCCTACCTCGACCCCTTCGCCACCCACCCCACCCTCGTCCTCCACTGCTTCGTGAAGGACCCGGTGACCGGGGAGATGTACACGCGGGACCCGCGCTACATCGCCCGGAAGGCCGAGCTGTACCTGCGCCAGACCGGCATCGCCGAGGCCTCCTACTGGGGCCCCGAGTGCGAGTTCTACATCTTCGACGGGGTCCGCTTCGATCAGAACCAGCACGAGGGCTACTACCACATCGAAGCCGTGGAGGGGGTCTGGAACGCCGGTCGAGAGCGGGAGGTCACGGGCGAACCGAACCTCGGCTACAAGCCCCGGTACAAGGAGGGCTACTTCCCCGTGCCCCCCATGGACCACTACCAGGACCTGCGCTCGGAGATGGTGCGGAACCTGGCGACGGTGGGGGTCCCGGTGGAGGTGCACCACCACGAGGTCGGCACGGCGGGCCAGGCGGAGATCGACATGCGCTACGACACGCTCCTCGCCATGGCCGACAAGGTCATGAAGTACAAGTACGTGGTGAAGAACACGGCCTGGCGCCACGGCAAGACCGTGACCTTCATGCCGAAGCCCATCTTCGGCGACAACGGCTCGGGGATGCACACCCACCAGAGCCTGTGGAACGGTGGGGAGAACCTGTTCTGGGACGAGGTCGGTTACGCGGGCATCTCCGACCTGGCCCGCTGGTACATCGGGGGCCTCCTCGCCCACGCGCCGGCCCTCCTCGCCTTCTGCGCGCCCACCACCAACTCCTACCGCCGGCTGGTCCCGGGCTACGAGGCCCCCATCAACCTCGTCTACTCCCAGCGGAACCGCTCGGCCTGCGTGCGGATCCCCGTCTACTACAAGACCCCGGCGGCCAAGCGCATCGAGTTCCGCCCGCCGGACCCCTCCTGCAACCCCTACCTGGCCTTCGCGGCCATGCTGCAGGCGGGCCTCGACGGGATCAAGAACAAGATCGAGCCCCCCGACCCCATCGACAAGGACCTCTACGACCTCCCTCCCGCCGAGGCAGCGCAGGTGAGGCAGGTGCCGGGATCGCTGGAGGAGGTCCTGGACGCCCTGGAGGCCGACCACCAGTGGCTGCTGGAGGGCGGGGTGTTCACCCAGGACGTCATCGACACCTGGATCGGGTACAAGCGCGAGCACGAGGTGGACCAGGTGCGGCTACGCCCGCACCCGTGGGAGTTCTACCTGTACTTCGACATCTAGTCTAGTCTGTGCGGCTTCCAAGGGGTGTTTGCACTTCGACCCCTTCCGTGGGCCAGGAGGA
>CAYVCH010000045.1:0-12785 GCA_964449755.1 uncultured Actinomycetes bacterium | reverse complement strand
CCTCCAGCTCGAGGAGGGCGGCGGCCGCCTCCACCAGCGCGGCCCGGGGGACGAGGCCGACGACCTCGCTCCATCGGAGCTGCATGTGGCGGGCGGCGGCCTCGCGGCGGACGGCCTCGAAGGCCGCGGCGATGGGCGTGCGGTCCAGGTCCACCAGGTTCATGGACACCGTCACGCAGCCCCGCTCCGGCACGGCGAACCCGATGGCCCGGACCCCGGGAAGCCCCCCCGAGGACTCCCGGACGCTCCGGGCCACCTCCCGGGCCTGTTCCTCGGTTCCCGCCAGGTAGACGTTGAAGGCGACCAGGGGCTTGCGGGCCCCCACCGCCACCGCCCCCGCCGGGCCGATGGCGGCCGGCCCGAAGTCGGGCAGGCGCCGTCCCGCCGCCACGTCCTCCTTGAGCCCCTCGTACTCGCCCCGGCGGACCTCGGCCAGGCTCCGCCGTTCCGGTCGCAGGGCGGCCCGGTCGTAGAGGTACACGGGAAGGCCCAGGGTCTCCGCGATCTCCCGCCCCACCGAGCGGGCGAGGTGGACGCACTCCTCCATGGAGATGCCCCGGAGGGGCACGAAGGGGACCACGTCGGCGGCCCCGATCCGGGGGTGGCCGCCCCGGTGCTGCTCCATGTCGATGAGGCGGGCGGCGGCGGCCACCCCGGCCAGGGCCGCCCGCCGGGCCCCCTCGGGAGTTCCCACGAGGGTGCAGTCCAGGCGGTTGTGGGCGGGGTCGGCCTGGTGGTCCAGGAGCACGGTTCCCTCGACCCGCAGGGCGTCCAGGATGGCCTCGATCACCTCCCCCCGTCGTCCCTCGCTGAAGTTGGGGACGAGCAGGACCAGGGGGTCGCCCGAGCTCACGCGAGCCACGGCAGGCGGATCCCGTGCTCCCTGGCCACCTCCAGGGCCTCCTCGTAGCCGGCGTCGGCGTGGCGCACGACCCCGAGGCCCGGGTCGGTGGTGAGGACCCGCTCCAGGCGGAGGGCGGCCTCGTCGGTGCCGTCGGCAACCACCACCATCCCGGCGTGCAGGGAGTACCCGATGCCCACCCCGCCGCCGTGGTGGACGGCCACCCAGTGGGCTCCGGCGGCCGTGTTCAGCAGGGCGTTCAGGACCGGCCAGTCGGCGATGGCGTCGCTGCCGTCGGCCATCTGCTCGGTCTCCCGGTAGGGGCTGGCCACGCTGCCGGCGTCCAGGTGGTCCCGGCCGATGACGATGGGGGCCGAGATCTCCCCGGAGCGGACCATCTCGTTGAACCGCAGGCCGGCCCGGGCCCGCTCCCCGTAGCCGAGCCAGCAGATCCGGGCGGGCAGCCCCTGGAAGGGGACCCGCTCCTCGGCCATCCGAAGCCACCGGTGGAGGCGGGTGTCGTCGGGGAACAGCTCCATCACGGCCCGGTCGGTCCGCAGGATGTCCTCGGGGTCGCCGGAGAGGGCCACCCACCGGAAGGGGCCCTTGCCCCGGCAGAACATGGGGCGGATGTAGGCCTGGACGAAGCCGGGGTAGGCGAAGGCCCGGTCGAAGCCTCCCCGGCGGGCCCCGGCCCGCAGGTTGTTGCCGTAGTCGAAGACGACGGCCCCGGCCTCCTGGAACCCCACCATGGCCCGGCAGTGCTCGGCCATGGAGGCGTAGGCCCGCCCCTCGTACGCCGCCGGGTCCCTGGCGCGAAGCTCCGCCGCCTCGGCCAGGGAGAGGCCGGCCGGGACGTAGCCGCCGACGGGGTCGTGGGCGGAGGTCTGGTCGGTGACGACGTCGGGGCGGAAGCCCCGGCGGAGCAGCTCCGGGTGGGTCTCGGCGCAGTTGCCGAGCAGCCCCACCGAGAGGGGCTCCCCGGCCGCCCGAGCCTCCTCGACCCAGGCGAGGGCCGTCTCCAGGTCCTCGGTGTCCCGGTCCAGGTAGCCGGCCTTCCGCCGCCGCTCGATGCGGGCGGGGTCCACCTCCACGCAGAGGGCCACCCCCTCGTTCATGGTCACCGCCAGGGGCTGGGCGCCCCCCATGCCGCCCAGCCCCCCGGTGAGGACGACCCGGCCTCGGAGGGTCCCGCCGAAGTGCCGGGCCGCGCACTCGGCCAGGGTCTCGTAGGTCCCCTGGAGGATCCCCTGGGTGCCGATGTAGATCCAGGAGCCCGCCGTCATCTGGCCGAACATCGTGAGGCCGGCGGCCTCCAGCTCCCGGAAGGTCTCCCAGTCCGCCCACTTCGGCACGAGGAGGGCGTTGGCGATGACGACCCGGGGCGCCATGGGCTGGGTCCGGAACACCGCCACCGGCTTGCCCGACTGGACGACGAGGGTCTCGTCGCCCTCGAGCTCCCGCAGGGCGCGGACGATGGCCTCGAAGCAGGCCCAGTTCCGGGCGGCCTTGCCCGTGCCTCCGTAGACGATGAGATCCTGGGGGCCCTCGGCCACGTCGGGGTCCAGGTTGTTCATGAGCATCCGCAGGGCCGCCTCCTGGGGCCAGCCCCGGCAGGACATCCCCGGGCCCCGGGGGGCCCGGACCTCCCTGGGTCCGCTCGTCTCCTTCATCGCAGGTGTCCCACCTCCTCTTCGGCCGCCGCCACGAGCCGGCCCCCGAGGACCAGGTCCCGGGCGGCGGCGATGTCCCGCGACACGTCCCGGTCCTCCTCCAGGAAGGGCACCCGCTCGCGGAGGGCCCGCCGGGCCGCCGCCGTGCCCCGGGCGGGAGCGAGGGGCGCCCGCAGGTCCAGGGCCTGGGCGGCGCAGAGGGCCTCCACGGCGAGCACGGTGGCCAGGTGGTCGAGGACCGCCCGCAGCTTCAGCCCCGCCAGCCAGCCCATGCTCACGTGGTCCTCCTGGTCCCCCGAGGTGGGGACGGACTGGAGGCTGGCGGGGCTCCCGAGGAGCCGCGCCTCGGCGACCAGGGCGGCCTGGGTGTACTGGGCCAGCATGTACCCGGACCGCAGGCCGGGGCGGGTGCTCAGGAAGGGCGGGAGGCCCCGGGCCTGGGCCCGGGCGAGGAGCCAGGCCGTCCGCCGCTCCGAGGCGCCGGCCAGGCCCACCACCGCCAGGGCCAGGTAGTCCAGCGCGCCGGCGAGGGGCTGGCCGTGGAAGTTGCCGGTGCTCTCGATGCGCCCGTCGGGGAGGACCACGGGGTTGTCGGTCACCGAGGCCAGCTCCCGCTCCACCACCTCCCGGAGGTGGCTGGCGGCGTCCCGGGCCGCCCCGTGGACCTGGGGGGCGCAGCGCATGGAGTAGGGGTCCTGGACGGCATGGGGGCTCTCCCGGTGGGAGGCGATGATGGCGCTGCCCGCGAGGAGGGCCCGCAGGTTGGCGGCGGAGGCGACCTGGCCGGGGTGGGGACGGAGCGCCATGAGGTCCTCGGCGAAGGGGCGGTCGGTGCCCAGGGCCGCCTCCACGGACATGGCCGCCGTGAGGTCGGCGGCGGCGAGGAGCCCCCCGGCGTCGTGGAGGGCGAGGACGCCGAGGGCGAGCATCCCCTCGGTCCCGTTCACCAGGGCGAGGCCCTCCTTGGCCTCCAGCTCGAGGGGCTCGATGCCGGCCCGGCGCAAGGCCCGGGCGGCCGGCTCGGCCCCGCCGTCACCCCTGAGGACCCGGCCCTCCCCCAGGAGGCAGAGGCCGATGTGGGCGAGGGGGGCCAGGTCGCCGCTGGCCCCCACGGAGCCGCGGCTCGGCACGGCCGGCGTGATGCCGGCGTTCAGCAGCTCGAGGAGGCGCTCGGCCACGACGGGGCGGACCCCCGACCGGCCGGTGGCCAGGGCCCGGGCGCGGAGGAGCATCATGGCCCGGACCACCTCCGCCGGGAGCAACTCGCCCGCGCCGGCGGCGTGGCTGCGCAGGAGGTTGCGCTGCAGCTCCCGGCCCTCGGTGGGGGAGATGCGGGTGTCGGCGAGGGCGCCGACCCCGGTGTTCAGCCCGTAGACGGGGCCGGCCGCGGCGACCCGGGCCTCGACGAGGGCCCGGCTCTCCTCCATGGCTTGCCGGGCCTTCGGGGCAAGGACGGCCGGTCGTCCCTCCCGGGCGACGGCAACGACGGCGGGCAGGGGGAGCGGCGCCTCGGGACCGACGACAACGGGGGAGGAGGCGCTCATTGCCGCCCCCGGATGAGGCCGAGGACCTTCGCCTTGATGGCCACGAAGTCCGGGCTCACCTCCATGTCGTAGGAACGGGGCCGGTCCAGGGTCACGTCGACCACCTGGACGATCCGCCCGGGCCGGGGGGACATGACGTAGACCCGGTCGGAGATGAGGACGGCCTCGTCGACGTCGTGGGTGACGAACAGGACGGTGATCCGGTGTCGTTCCCAGACGGAGACGAGGAGCTCCTGCATGGCGGCCCGGGTCTGGGCATCGAGGGCTCCGAAGGGCTCGTCCATGAGCAGGACCTTCGGTCGGTACACCAGGGCCCGGGCGATGGCCACCCGCTGCTTCATTCCCCCCGACAGCTCCCGGGGGTAGGCGTCGGCGAAGGCCTCGAGGCCGACGATGGCGAGGTGCTCGTCGACCCGTTCTGCCACCTCTCGGCGGGAGAGGGCCTCCCCGTGGAGGGCGAAGGCGACGTTCTCCCGGACGGAGAGCCACGGGAACAGGGTGTAGGCCTGGAAGACCAGGCCCCGGTCCCGGCCGGGCCCCGTCACCTCCACCCCGTCCACCTGGACGGTGCCGGCGGTGGGCTCCTCGAGCCCGGCCACGATGGCAAGGAGGGTCGACTTCCCGCAGCCCGAGGGCCCGACGAGGGTGACGAACTCGTTCTCCTCCACCGAGAGGCTCACGTCCTCCAGGGCCCGGACGAGGCCGGCCCGGGTCCGGAAGTCCTTCGTCAGGCCCTCGATGCGGAGCTTGGGCGGCGGGCGACCTCCGGGGTCCACCTCAGTCCCGTACCTCCCGGGCCCAGGGGAAGAGGAGGCGGTGGGCGACCTTGAAGACGGTGTCCGTGGCCAGGCCGAGGATCCCGATGGTCGCGATGCCGAGGATGATCGTGTCGGTCTGGAAGTAACGCTGGGCCTGCATGATCCGGAAGCCGAGCCCCGAGGGGGCGGCGACGAGCTCGGCGACGACCAGGTAGGTCCAGGCCCAGCCGAGGGTGATCCGGAGGGTGTCCCAGATGGCCGGGGCCGCGGCGGGCAGGATGATCCTGCCGAGGATGGCGAGGCGCCCAAGGCCCAGGGTGGCCCCGATGTTCACGAACTCCAGGGGCACCGTCTTCACGTTGTCGGCGACCATGAGGACCTGCTGGAAGAAGGTCCCGATGAAGATGATGACGAACTTCTGCAGGTCGCCGATGCCCGTCCACAGGATCGAGAGCGGCACGAAGGCCACCACCGGCATGTACCGGACGAGGGCCACGGGAGGCTCGATGGTGGCCTCGGCCACCCGGAAGGTGCCCATGAGGACGCCGAGGGGCAGGGCCACGGCGGTGGAGATGAGGAACCCCACGGTGATCCGGTAGATGGAGGCCCGGGCGTCGGCCCAGAGGACCCCCCGACGGGCCAGCTCGACGCCCCTGGCCACCACCTCGGTGGGGGAGGGAAGGAAGAGGGGGTCGACCACCCCTCCGTAGGTGAGGGCAGCCCAGAGGGCGAGGACGAGCAGGAGAACCCCGGCCGCGGAGGACAGGTACGCCCGGCCGGAGATCTCGCGGCGGAGCTGGCCAAGCCCGCCTCGGCGGGCCATCAGGGCCCGGCGGCAGCGGCGAAGCGCTCCGTCACCGCCTGGTCGAAGGGGAAGGAGGCCTCCACGGCGCCCTGCCCGACGAGGACGTCGAGGATGCTCGCCATGGACTCCCGGAAGGCGCCTCCCGGGGCGAGGTCCGAGGCCGAGTCGGCCAGGTGGAAGAACTGGACCCCGTCGAAGGCGCTGGCGAGCTCCGCCGGGTCCGCCTCCACGGCCCGGGCGATGATGCCCCGGCCCTCCTCGGGGTTGGCCTCGAGAAAGCCCAGGGCCTCCTCCCAGACCCGGAGCAGCTCCTCGGCGACGTCGGCGTGCTGTTCGAGGAAGGCGTCAGGGAACGCGAGCACGTCGCTGATGAGCCCGGGCGCGTCCTGGCCCGAGTAGATGATCTTGAAGGAGGGGTCCTCGGCCAGGGCCGCCGAGAGGTAGGGCTCGTAGGTGACGGCGGCCTCTACCCGCCCGGCGATGGCGGCGGCGCCGGCGTCGGCGGCAGGCATGGGGACGACCCGGATGTCCTCGATGCCCATGCCGGCCTCTTCCAGGGCGTGGCGGAGGAGGATGTCGCTGGTGGCCCCCTCCTCGAAGGCCACCTGCTTTCCGGCCAGGTCGGCGATGGAGTCCACCCCCACGCCGGCGATGACGGCGTCGGCGGTGGTGGAGGTGTCCTCGATGAGGACGACGGTGATGGGCAGGTCGTTGCTGAGGAGGATGAGCGAGGTGTGGGTGGCCATGTTCGCCCCGTCCATCCGCCCCGCCGCCAGGGCCGAGTTCAGGTCCTGGTCGGTGGTGAAGTTCACCAGGCGGAGGTCGATCCCGTGGGCCCGGTCCATGCCCCGCTCCTTGGCGATCCACCAGGGACCGTAGCCGATCCACGGCTGGGTCCCGATGGTGACCGTGACGGGGGCCTCCTCGACCGCTGCCGGCCGGGCACAGGCGGCAAGGACGAGGAGGCCGGCAAGGACCCCCCACAACCACGGTCGCAGCCTCATCGGACCACCTCCCATGACGCGAACAAGGGCGCCTCGCGATGGGGCGCCCTTGCACCTACTGCCTCTGCGCACGACCACATTGGCACGCGGCCCCGGGGTCGTCAAGATCGGACCGTGGGACGGGATGGCGGGACGGGGGGCGCCCGGGTGGGTCCCGGGATCGGGCGGGTGGCCCTGGAGGTCCTCCTTGCCGCCGTGGCCGGGCGGGCGCCGGCGGACGTGCCCCCCGCCTACCGGTCGGCCACCGGCCGGGTGGGTGGCATGGAGCTCGACCGGGTCCTGGGAGCCGTGACCACCTGTGCCGAACGGGCGGGCCTCGTCGGCGCCGCCTACCGGGAGGTCCACGCCCTCTACCACGCCACCGAGGAGGCCCTCCGGGGGGTCCTGAGGGACCGGGGCGGCCTGCGGGAGATGCTCCGGACCCTCGGGGTGACCTTCGCCGTCGTCCGGGGCCCTCGGTTCGTGGGCAGTGGCGAGGCGGACGAGTGGCTGGCGGTGGCCATGTTCGGGACCGCCGGGGCGCCCCGCAGGGGCTGGGAGCACGAGGTCGTCGGCCTCGGCATCAACCACATCTGACTGACGGTCCACGGGGCGGTGCCGGGGAACGCCGTCCCCGCGACGTGCTACCTTCTCCTCGGGTCGGGGATGACGGCCACCCTCTACCTGGAGCGGCTGACCGATCGGGACCTGGACCTCCTGGCTCGGGCCGCCGGCGAGCGGGGGGAGCGGCTCCGGCGCGACCCCGGGCGGATCGACGGGCTCCTGGGGCGCCCCGAGGTGTTCCGGGCGCTGTTCGGCCCGGGCACCGCTGAGCCCTTCCTCGTGGGCAGCCCGTTTCTGGTCTTCTCGGTGCTCCTGGCCCGGACCGCGGGGGAGCTGGCCGCCGCCGGGTTCGTCCGGGAGTGGATCGCCCCCGGCAGGCAGGTGGCCGTCTTCGACGCGGAGCGGCTCCGGGAGTTCGCCGCCGAGCCCTCGCGGCGGATGTTCCTGGCCGAGCTGCTCGCGAGCTACACCCACGTCACCTCGGGGAGCGTGTGGGTCCGCACCCGGCGGGGCTGGGCCCGCCGCCGCTTCAGCGAGCTGGACCCGGTGCGCCTGGCCGAGCTGGCCGAGGTGGTGCCAGAGGACGAGCGCCTGGCCGTCTACCGGCGCCTGGGCGACCTGGCGCTGTTCCTGTCGGGGGTCTTCCCCGACTACGTCGGCGACCGGCTGTTCCGCCCGGTCCAGGTGGAGCGGCTGCAGCGGCTGGTGGTCGAGGGCGGCGAGGAGCCCCTCGCCGGAGGCGCCCTGGGGCTTCTGGAGCGGCTGGGCCGGCAGTCCTACCGGCGAGTGGTCCGGGCCGTCCGGGAGCCCGGGGCGGCCCTGGCGCGGACCCTGGCCGAGGTGGCCGAGGGCTTCGCCCTCGCCCGGCGGGTCCTGAACTTCCTCACGGAGCGGTTCCTCTTCGCCCGGCGGGAGGATTGGTTCGCGGCCGGGTGACGCCGGTCTACCCCTCCAGCTCGGCGGAGAGGCGGATGGCCACGTTGCCCCGGAGGGCGCCCGAGATGGGGCAGCCCTGCTCGCCGGCCCGGGCGGCCTCCTCGAAGGCGGCGGCGTCGAGGCCGGGGACCCGCCCGCGGACGGCCAGGTCCATGGTGGTGACCTTCCAGACCTCCCCGACCTGCTCGAAGGCGCAGGTGGCGGTGACCTCCAGGCGCTCCGCGGGCGTCCCCTGCCGGGCCAGGGTCGCCGACAGGGCCATCGCGTAGCAGGCAGCGTGGGAGGCGGCCAGGAGCTCCTCCGGACTGGTCAGGCCTCCGGGTTCCTCGGTGCGGGATCGCCAGCTCACGGGCGCGTCGGCGAACTGCCCGCTGCTCTCCGCCGAGACCCGGCCCGTGCCCTCGAGGAGCGTCCCCTCCCAGACGGCTCGTGCGCGGCGCTGTGCTCCCATCGCTCCCTCCCTCCGGTCGCGCGACCCGAAGCGCCCTTCCTCGGGTGCCCCCGGGAGGACTCGAACCTCCGACACGCGGTTTAGGAAACCGCTGCTCTGTCCCCTGAGCTACGAGGGCGTCCGGCCGGAAGTGTAGCCGGAGCGGCGCCGCCCCCGGGGCCCGTGGGCCGTTCCCGGCTTCAGCTAGAGTCGGCGGGGTGGATCGGTGGCTCGACTCGCCCCGCCTCGCCGCGGCCGCCTCGGCGGCCGGCGTGGCGGCGGTGGCCCTGGTGGCGGCCGTCCCCGGCGCCCCCTACCAGCCGAGGCTGCCGGCGGGGACGGGGCCGTCGGGCCCCCTGCGGGCCGTGGCGACCCTCCTGGGACTGAAGGCGGTCCACGGCTCGGCCCTGGCCGCTCTGGGGGTGGCGGCCGTCGTCCTGGCCGGGGCGGGCTTCGCCGCGGCCCTCCGGGCCGCCTGGCGGGGCCAGCTGGCCCTGCGGACGGTGGTGGGGCTCGCCGTGGCCTTCCACGGGGTCGTCCTGCTCCTGCCGCTGCTGTTCTCCCGCGACGTCTACAGCTACGCCATGTACGGGCGCATCGCCGGCCTGTACGGGCAGAACCCCTACGTGGCGTCGCCGGCGGACTTCCCCGGCGACCCGCTCCTCGCCCTGGTGGGCCCGAAGTGGCTGGACACCCCGGCCGTCTACGGTCCCCTGTTCACCGCCCTCTCCGCCGGGCTGGCCCGGGCCCTGGACGGGATCGCCGCCCTCGTCGTCGCCTACCGGGGGCTGGCGGCCGCAGCCAGCCTGGGGACCCTGGCGCTGGTGGCGGGGCTCGCCCGCCGGCTCCGGCCGGGCCGGGCGGCCTTCGCCGCGGCGGCCTGGGGGCTGAACCCCGTGGTGCTGTTCCAGTCGGTCGGCAGCGGCCACAACGACCTGCTGGTGGCCCTGGCCGTGGCCGGCGGCCTCGCGCTCCTGGTGGTCCGCCGGGAGCTCCTGGCCACCGCCGTCCTCACCCTGGGCGCCCTGGTGAAGGCGAGCGCGGGCGTGCCCCTGGTGCTGCTCGTCACGGCCGCCGTGGCCAGCCGGCCCCGGGCCGAGCGGCCGGGGGCCCTCGCCCGCCACCTCGGGGTGGCGGGCGGGCTCGCCCTGGCCGTCTCCCTCCCCTTCCTGCAGGCCGACGACCCCACCCTGGGCCTCCTGGAGCTCGCCACCCACGAGGGGTGGCTCGCCCCGTCGCGGCTGTTCCGCCGGGCCCTGGGGGGTCTGGCCGGCTGGGCCGCGGGTGCGGGGGGCGTGGCCGTGGTGGGCGGCGCCGTGCGGGTCCTCTTCGGCGCCGGCCTCCTCCTCTCCCTCCTCCTGCTGGGCCGGGAGGTCGCCCGGCGGGCCTCCCGGCGCGGCGGCGTCGCCGCCGACGGGGCCGCCTGGGGCTGGGGGCTGCTGCTGGTCGTGCTGCTCGGCCCGGTCCTGTTGCCCTGGTACGTCACCTGGGCCCTGCCCCTCGCCTGGCTGCTGCCGCGGGTGCCGCGCCGGGCCCTGGTGGGCACGTCCCTGGCCCTGACGGTCTCCCAGTTCACCGCCGAGCCCTCCAGGTTCCCCGCCGCCTACGACCTGAACGTCCTGTTCGGGCACTACGTGCTGACCCCCCTGGTGGTCGTGCTCCTCGCCACCCTCCTGGTGGACCTCCGCCGGCGCGTGCGCGACGGTCGGCCCCTGGCCGACGAGGCGCCCGTGGCCGTGGAGGCCACCGCCGCCCCGGGCTGAGGCACTGTGGCCCGCGCCGTCCTCCACGTGGACCTGGACCAGTTCATCGCCGCCGTCGAGCTGCTCCGTCGGCCGGAGCTGCGGGGCAGGCCGGTGGTGGTGGGGGGCTCCGGCGACCCGACTGGGCGGGGCGTCGTCGCCACCGCCTCCTACGAGGCCCGGGCCTACGGCGTCGAGAGCGGCATGCCCCTGCGGACCGCCCACCGGCGCTGCCCCGAGGCCGTCTTCCTCCCCGTGGACGCCGAGGCCTACGACGCCGCTTCCCGGGAGGTCATGGCGACCCTGCGGTGCTTCCCGGCCGTGGTGGAGGTGGCCGGCTGGGACGAGGCCTACCTGGAGGTGGAGGCCGAGGACCCGGAGGCCCTGGCCCGGGAGGTCCAGCGGGCGGTGCTGGCCCGGACGGGGCTGTCCTGCACCGTGGGGGTGGGGGACAACAAGCTCCGGGCCAAGCTCGCGAGCGGCCTGGGGAAGCCGGCGGGCGTCTTCCGGCTCACCCGGGAGAACTGGGAGGAGGTGGTGGGGGGGCTGCCCACCGACGCCCTCCACGGGGTCGGGCGGAAGACGGCGCGAAGGCTCGCCGCCCTCGGCCTCCGCACGGTGGGGGAGCTCCGCGGCGCCGACGAGGCGGTCCTGGCCGCCCACTTCGGGCCCCGCCTCGGGCCCTGGCTCCGCCGCCTCGCCACCGGGGAGGACCCGACCCCCGTCACCGGGCTGCCCCGCCCGCCGAAGAGCCGGGGGAGGGAGCGGACGTTCCCGGTGGACATCACCGGGGCCGGGGAGGTACGGCGGGAGGTGGCCCGCCTCGCCCGCCGGGTCGCCGAGGACGTGCGGGAGGAGGGCCGTCCCGCCGTCCGGCTCGTCGTGAAGGTCCGGTTCGCCCCCTTCGACACCCACACCCACGGCCTCCTCCTCCCGGCCGCCACGGCGGACCCGAGGACCCTGGAGGCGGCGGCCCTGGCCGCCCTGGGCCGGTTCGACCTGGGCAGGCCGGTGCGGCTCGTCGGGGTCCGGGCCGAGCTGGCACCGGCCGGGGAGGGCCCGGGTCCCGGCGGGGCCACGGCCTCAGTGGTCCCCGACGTCCTTCCCGGCGGGCCCACGGGCTCCGCGGTCCCCGACGTCCCTCCCGCCGCAGGCCCGCGAGGCGCCGGCCGCGAGGCCACCGAGGAGGATGGCGGCCAGGGAGATGGCCCAGGGGCCCGGGCCCGACAGGGAGACCCCGAGGCGCTCGGCGGCGATCCCTCCGAGGACCAGGGCTGAGGTCCCCAGGGCCGGTGCCAGGGCCCAGGCAGCGGGACCGGGCCCCAGGGCCGCTCGCGACCAGCCCAGGCCGGCGGCGACGAGGACGGCCAGGGCGCCCAGGGAGCCGAGCCCGATGCCCGCGGGCGAGGAGGGCCGCAGGGGGTCGGGGAGGGGGGGCGGCGGGCCCGACAGGGCCTCGGGGGCGGGGCCGAGGACGAAGACGCCGGTGGCGACCCGGGTGCCCAGGTCCCGGGCCTCGCCCAGGTCGGTCCGGTCGAAGGGGGCGAGGAGGAAGACGACCGGGTCGGGCCGGCCGGGGCCTGAGGCCTCGGCCACGTCCTCCAGGGACAGCCGGGAGAGGGCGTCCCGCTCCGGCGAGCCGGTGAGGGTGGGCCGGCCGGCCAGGAGGTCGGCCGGGGCGCCGGCGAAGACGACGACGTCCCGGATCCGCTCCGGGGGGACGGCGGCCCGGATGACGTTCGCCGCCCTGGCGGCCAGGAAGGTGACGGTCTCGTCGTCGTCGTTCACGACGAACACCAGGGGGGTCCCGGGGGGGAGGGCCGCCGCGAGCCGGCCGGCCGTGCCGGCCCGGGCCACCTCCAGGGGCGACAGGAAGGGGCGCTGCCGGCGCCAGGCCAGGGCGGCGCCGGCGACCATGGCGCCGGCCAGGGCCAGCACCACCAGCCCAGCCACGGCCCTCCTTCCGGGCCAGGGACCCCGGCGCTCGAGGATCGGCCGCAGGCGGAGGAGGCCCAGGGCCGCCAGGACCGGGACGGCGTAGCCGAAGGCGATGAACCGGTCCGGAGGGACCCGGGCGGCGGCCAGCCCGAGTCCGACGCCGGCGGCGCTCACCGCCAGCCAGGCGCCGAGGATCCGGCGGCCCGTTCCCCTGGCCGCCTCCAGGCCCAGGGCCGCCAGGGGGAGCGAGGCCCACTGCACGTAGCGGGCCCAGTGCCGCGCCAGGCGGTCCCAGTAGGCTCCGCGGAGGACGCCGGTGAGGCCGGCCCGGCGGAGGAAGGCGTCCCTGGAGGTCTCCACGGCGACCGGGTCGGGTCCGACGAGGAGGGCCAGGAGGCCGGCCCCGAGGACCGCGCCCCCGGCGCCCAGGGCCAGGGCGACCCGACGGGCCTCGGGTCGGCCGGCGGGAAGCAGGGCCGCGGCGAGGATGGCCGCCCCCAGCGGGAAGAACAGGGGGTGGGCCAGGCCGGCGGCGGCGAGGAGGCCGGCGGCGGCCCCGGTGGCCCGGGGC
>CAYVCH010000044.1:0-12870 GCA_964449755.1 uncultured Actinomycetes bacterium | reverse complement strand
CTGGATCCCTCCTTCCAGGACCTCCTCTGCTCCCTCCCCCGCGACCAGCTCCTGCGGATCTGGCGGGGGGTCATGCCGGGCCGGGCCGGGGACCTCCAGCTCCTGCCCGCCGAGCCCAACTTCGTGGACGGCGGGCTCACCCACGCCGGGCCCTGGGACTACGTCCAGGACGTGCCGATGTTCTGGTATGGGCCCCGCTTCGTCCGCCCCGGCGTGTACCGGGAGCCGGTGACCCTGGCGGACATCGCCCCCACCCAGGGGGCCCTCCTCGCCTTCCCCTTCGAGGCGCCCGACGGCCGGCCCCTCACGCAGGCGCTGCTGCCCGCCGGGGAGCGGGGCCTCCCCAAGCTCGTGGTGGTGCTCGTCTGGGACTCGGCGGGACGGGACGTCCTCGACCGCTGGCCCGGGGCCTGGCCCTACCTCCGCTCGCTGCTGCCCGAGGGGGCCTGGTTCGAGAACGCGACGGTCGGGTCCTCCCCCTCCAACACCCCACCCGGCCACGCGAACATCGGCACCGGGGCCTTCCCCCGCACCCACGGCATCGTCGACGAGTTCCAGCGGGTCGGGGGGGAGCTGGTGAAGCCCTACGACCGCGGGCCCACGCTCCTCCTGCGCCCGACCTTCGCCGACCTCTACGACCGGGCCATGGGCAACCGTCCCGTCGTGGGGGGGCTGGCCACCCTGTCGGGCCACCTGGGGATGCTCTCCCACGGGTCCCTGTGGGGCGGGGGCGACCGGGACATCGCCGTCGCCCGGGAACAGGAGGGGGCGGCCACCGGGGGTGCGGAGGGCGCGCGGTGGGACCTCACCTCCACCATGGCCCCCTTCTTCCGGCTGCCCCCCTACGTGAACGACGTGCCCGGGTGGGAGGAGGACGTCCGCGAGTTGGACCGGATGGACGGGGCCCTGGACGGTCGGTGGCGAGACCACCCCATCGCCGCGCTCAAGGGGGGCTTCGACACGCCGGCCCGGAGCCTGTTCCAGACCCGGCTCATCGAGGAGGTCGTGCGACGCGAGGGCTTCGGTCGCGACGAGGTCCCCGACCTCCTCTACCTGAACTACAAGGCCATCGACACCGTCGGCCACTACTTCAGCGCCGACGGGGTCGAGATGCGCGACACCGTGGCCGTCCAGGACCAGGAGCTGCGCAAGCTGGTCGAGTTCCTGGACGAGACGGTGGGCCGGGGCGAGTGGGTGATGGTCCTCACCGCCGACCACGGCACCCAGCGCGACCCGGAGGCGTCGGGGGCCTTCCGGATCAACCTCCGGGTGCTCCAGGGCCTCATCGGGGAGCGGTTTGACGACGGGGACGGCGTGCCGGTCATCGAGCGCATCCGGCCCACCCAGGTCTGGTTCGACCAGCGGGAGCTCGACGACGCCGGCGTCACCCTCGAGGAGGTCGCCCGCTTCATCATGGGTCTGACCCAGGCCGACACCGCCGGTGCCGCCCACCCTCCCCTCCCCGGCCGGGAGCGCGAGCGGGTCTTCCGGGCGGCCTTCCCGACCGTGGCCCTGGAGGGGCTCCCGTGCCTGCCGTCGGCCGCCGGGGACTAGCGGCGCTGCTCGTCCCGGCCGTCGTCGTCGCCGTCGTCGCCCTCGGTGCCTCCCTCACTCCCGGGGGCCGTCGGAGCGTCCGCGGGGTGCGGCTGCCCTCCCCGGCCGAGTCCGCCTGCGCCCTCCCCCGCGACGTCCTGGTCCGGATCTGGCGGGGGTACCACCCCGTCCGGGGTCCCGACGTGCTGATCGTGCCGCGGGAGCCGAACTTCCTGGACGGCGGGATCAGCCACTCGGGGCCGTGGGACTACCTGCAGGAGGTCCCCATGGTCTGGTACGGGCCCGGCCACGTCGCGGCCGGGCGGGTGGTGGGTCGCCCCGTCACCGCCGCCGACATCGCGCCCACCATGGCCCGCCTCCTCCGGTTCCCCTTCCGGGCTCCCGACGGCCACCCCATGGCCGAGGCCCTCCTCCCCGGGGATGGCCGGGCGCCACCGCGCCTCGTGGTCCTCCTTGTCTGGGACGGGGCTGGCCGCAACGTGCTCGGCGCGTGGCCCGGCGCCTGGCCCTACCTGCGTTCCCTGGCGGCGCGGGGGACCTGGTTCGAGCGGGCCACCGTGGGCGCCTCGCCCTCGAACACGGCGGTGATCCACGCCACCATGGGCACGGGGGCCTGGCCCCGGCGCCACGGGGTGGCCGGGGAGATCCGGGTGGACGGCCGCGTGACGCCCGCGTGGGAGCTGGGGCCCACGGTGATGCTCCTGCCCACCCTGGCCGACCGGTACGATGCGGCCTTGGGCGATCGTCCCGTCGTCGGGGCCGTGGCCACCCTGGCCTGGCACCTCGGGATGCTCGGCCACGGCGCGGCCTGGCCAGGCGGGGACCGGGACCCCCTGGTCCTGCGGCCCTCGGGGGCCGGTCCCGGGGCGGAGGGGACGGGCTGGGGCCTGCCGCGAGCGGTGGCGCCCTTCTTCCGGTTCCCAGCCTACGTGGGGGCGGTCGGGGGTTTCGAGGAGGACCTTGCCCGTCTGGACCGGGCCGACGGCGAGGCGGACGGCCGCTGGCGCGGAAACCGCCTGGACGACCCCGACCTCGCCTTCGACAGCCCGGCCAGGATCCCCTACCAGACCCGCATCGTCGAGGAGGTGATCCGCCGGGAGGGCTTCGGGGCCGACGCCGTCCCCGATCTGCTGTTCGTGAACTACAAGGTGGTGGACGAGGTGGGCCACCGCTTCACCCTGAACGCGCCGGAGATGCGGGACACCCTCGCCGCCCAGGACCGGGCCCTCCGTGACCTCGTCGGGTTCCTCGACCGCCGCATCGGCCCCGGCCGCTTTGTCCTGCTCGTCACCGCGGACCATGGCCACACCCCCGACCCGGAGGTCACCGGCGCCTTTCGCATCTCGGTCCGGCGGCTGGAGGAGAACCTGGCCTCCCGCTTCGACGACGCTGACGGGGTCCCCGTCGTCCAGCGGGTCCAGCCCACCCACGTCTACCTGGACCTGGCCGAACTCGCCGAGAACGGCCACACCGTGGACGAGGTCGCCCGCTACCTCCTCGCCTACACGAAGGAGATGGCCGCCGCCCCCGGCGTGGACGTGCCGGAGGGGGAGCGGGGGGAGAGGGTGTTCGCGGCGGCCTTCCCGGCGTCTATCCTGTCCGGGCTTCCGTGTCTTCCCCGGGCCGGGGGGAGGGTGTCCGAGGGAGGGGGCAAGGGCGGGTGGCGCTGACTAGAGAGGCCCCGGTCGAGCGGGCGGCGGGCGCGCGGGAGCCCGCCAGCCCTCTCGGCCACCCCGCCGTCCTGGCCGGGGCCGTGCTCGTCCTGCTGGTCCTCTACGGCTGGAACTTCCTGCGGGACCCCACGGCCACGGCCCCCACCCGGGACCCCGCCTGGTACACCTGGCGGGCCGGGATCATCGCCGAGGACGACCCGGCCTCGGTCGTGCTCGACTGGGGTCCCTTCAGCGTGTTCTCCGGGGGCTACCGGGTCGCGGTCCCCCTGGCCGGCGTCCTGCTCCAGCGGGTGGCGGGCGTCTCCCCCTACACCTTCAGCGCCCTGCTGATGATCGGCCTCCCGATCCTGGCCGGCCTGGCCATGGCGGCCTTCGCCCACCGGCACCGGCCGGATCCCCTGCTCTACCTGCTGACGTTGCTCGCCTCGGCCGGGCTGTTCCTGGCCACTCCCTACGTGGGCTACCTGGACAACGTGGCGGTCCTGGCCTTCCTCGCCTTCCTCCTGGCCTTCCTCGGGCCCGCCCGGACCTCGTGGGGGGCCCGCTCGGCGGTGTTCCTCTTCGGCTTCGTCGCGGCCTTCACGCACCCCACCACGTCCGTGATCTTCGGCCTGGTGCTGCTCGCGGTCTTCGGGGTGCGCTTCCTCACGAGCCGGCTCTCGCTGGCCCGGGCCCTGGAGGCCCACGGGCCGGGCCTTCTCGCCACGGGCCTGGGGATGCTCTCCGGCCTCTCCCTCTGGGTGGTGGGCATCTGGGGCCCGGGCGGACCGGAGCTGCTCCGGGAGGCGGCCCTCCCGCCCCCCTACACGCGGGCCTTCTTCCTGCACCGGCTGTGGGGGTGGGTCTCCTCCCTGCGGCCCGAGGTCACCGCCCCCCTGGTGGCCCTCGCCGTGGCCTCGGTCGTCCTGCAGGCCCGCCGTCGCCGGGAGCCGGTCGACACCTACTCCGTGACCTCGGTGCTGTATCTGGCGCCGCTCCTCGGGGTCCTCGGGTGGCTGGCCGGCATGGTCTACCCCTACTACCGGTTCATGAACGCCACCACGGCGGTCATGCTCCTCACGGGCCTCGGCGCCTGGGTGGCCCTCCGCTGGTTCCTCGGCCGGCGGGGGCCGATGCGGGTTCCCGCCGCGCTGGGGGCGGTCGGTGTCGTCCTCGCCCTCGTCTACGTCCTCGTCGCCGGGTGGCTCCAGTGGATCCGGGCGGGGCAGTGGATCGACCAGGACACCCGGGTGGCCATGGCGTCCGTACGGGCCCTGCTCGCGGCCGAGCCCCCGGACACGCCCCTGGTGTTCGTCAACGACTTCCGGGACGAGATGGTGGCCTACGGCTGGGCCAAGACCTACCTGAACGTCGAGCGGGCGGCCCTGCCGGGGGGAGCGGCGGACCGGACCTTCGCCTACTTCGGGGACCTCGACGCCTTCCTGGCCGGCGAGCCCACGGCGGGGCGGGACGGCACCTACACCATGGTCTCCTGCGGCTTCTTCGAGGAGCTGTACCCCCGCGACTGCCCCGCCACCGAGGACGCCGCGCCCCGGGGGGCCCTGGCGGGGTTCGACCGGCCGCCCCTCGTCGTCATGCTGGCCGCCTTCAACCGGGGCAGCGAGAACCTGGAGGCCTTCGGGGAGCCGCGGGAGGACCTCGTCCCCCTCGGCGAGGGCGTCGTGGTGGTGATCGGCGAGGGCCTGGCGACGCCCTCGCCGGAGGCCGTGGCGGCCGCCCGGGCGGCAGGGGAGCGGCAGGCCGCCGCCTTCCGCAGCCATCCGGGGCTCCTCGGCAACCCCCTCCACACCCTGCGGGTGCTCCTGGGGCTGGCCGTCCTGGTCGTGCTCCCCGGCCTCCTGGCCCGCCGGTGGTTCCAGGTGGAGGACGTCCCCAGCCGCCTGGCCCTCATCCCCGCCCTGTCCATCGCCATGGTCCTCGTGTCGGCCATCGCCTGGGTGGCCCTCACCCGCGACGCCTTTGGCCCCGCCGACGCCTGGGCCTCGGTGGGCCTGGCCACGGCCTGGGGTGTCGGCCTCGATGGGCTCGCCCGCCGCCGGGCCGCCGGGAGGGGGAAGGTGGGGCCGGCCCTGAACCGCCTCGTCACCTCCCTGTTCTCCACGTTCTCCACCCCGGACTTCGCCGCCCTCATGGGGGCCCAGTTCCTGGCCCAGATGGGGGACGGCATCGTCCAGGGCTCCCTGGCCAAGGCCATCGCCTTCCAGGGCGAGCGGGGCTTCGACATCACCACCGCCCCCTCCACCCGGTACCTGCTGGCCCTCGTCCTCCTGCTCTACGTGCCCTACACGCTGGTCAGCCCCCTGGTCGGCGTGGCCATCGACCGGTTCGACCGCCGGCGGGCCCTGGTCGCCTCCGGCGCCTTCCGGGCGGGGGCGGTGGCCCTGGTCGCCCTGGCCGGCCTCGACCGGGTCCCCGACGCGGTCATCATCGCGGCCATCCTCGTCACCCTCGCGTGCACCCGCATCCTGCTGGCGGTGAAGTCGGCGGGCCTGCCGGCGGTGGTGGGTGGCCATGACCTGCTCCAGGCCAACGGCCTGTCCCAGGCCGGCGGGGCCGTCTTCCAGATCGTGGGCGGAGGCATCGCCCTCGTCGGGACGACCCTGCTGCCCGCGGGGGCGGTGGCCCTGGCGGGGGCGGCCGTCTACGGGGTCTCCGCGGCCGCGGCCGTCCGCGTCCGGCGCCTGGCCGTGGAGCGGCGGCCCACCCCCCTGCGGGAGGGGGTCCGCCGGGTGGCCCGGGACGTCGTGGAGGGCCTTCGGGAGGTGGCCCACCGGCCTGCCGCCGCCCTGGGCCTCGCCGCCTTCCAGGCGCTGCGGATGGAGGTCTTCGGCTTCGTGGCACTGGTCTTCGCCCTGGAGGCCCGAGCCCTCCTTTCCGGCGAGGGGTCGGAGCGGATGGTGGTCGCCATCGCCGGCCTGTCGGGGGCGGTGGGGGCGGCCGTCGGCCTGGTCCTGGCCCACCAGCTGAAGGACCGGGTGGCGCCGGCGCGGGTGCTCCTCGGGGCCATGGCCTTCATCGGCCTCGGGGTGGTCGCCTTCGGTGGCGTCCCGACCCTCCTCGGCTTCTCGGCGGTCATGTTCGTCGGGGCCATGGGCTTCTTCCTCGGGAAGGTGGCCGCCGACACGGTGATGCAGCAGGCCCTGCCCGACGGCTTCCGGGGCCGGGGCTTCAGCCTGTTCGACGTCGCCTACAACCTGGGGTGGATCGCCCCGGCCTTCGTCCTGTTCCTGGTCTGGGGGGCCGGGGAGCCCGCCCGGGTGCGGGCCATCCTCCTCGCCTCCGGCGTGGCCTTCCTGGCGGTCACGGCCCTGGTGGCGCTGTGGGCCAGGCGCATCGCCAACCAGCTCGCCCGGGACGACGAGGTCGTGGGGGCGGGTTGACCCTCAGGGGCTCCGGGCGATCCCGCGCTCGTACTCCGGGAAGTACCGGGAGATGGTGGTGAGGTCGAAGGACCGGAGGATGGACTCCTTGGGTTCCCGGGCGAGCAGGAACCGGAAGGAGGCCTCGACCAGCTCCTCGGGGGACCCGTAGCCGCGGCCCAGGCGCTCGAGGTCGGCGTCGGAGGCACTGACCTCGTGGACCGTGACGGTGGCCCCCTCCACCACCCGGACCTGGAACCGGAGGCCGCGGTCCCCGGTCCCGGCACGCGTCACCTCGATCTCGGCCATGGCCGCTCCCTCCCCGCGCCGCCCATCGTACTCGCCGTCCCCTCGGCCTGGGGGTGGGAGGCTGCCCGGGAGCCGGAACCGTCCCTCCCCTCCCCGCCCGGGAGCCCGCCGCGGTGTTCCCGCTGCCGGCCGCCCTCGTGGCGCCCGGCGGCGGGCCCAGGGGAATCGGTGCGGGGTCCCCGGCGTTGATCGGGGCAATGGGCGCCCTCGAAGAGTTCCGGCGGGCCAAGGACGAGTTCTTCCGCCAGGACCCCCGCTCGCCCCTCACGCCGGACCAGCGGGCGGCCTTCGGCGGGCTCGCCTACTTCGCCCCCAACCCCGACCTGGTGGTCGAGGCTCCCCTGGTGGGTGACGTGGACCTGGAGGAGGAGATCCGGATCCCCACGACCACCGGGGGGGAGCAGGTCTACCGTCGCGCGGGAAGCGTCCACTTTCGGGTGGAAGGGCGTCCCGCCCGGCTCACCCTGTTCCGCTCCGAGGGGGCCCACGAGCTGTTCCTCCCCTTCCGGGATGCGACCTCCGGGAAGGAGACCTACGCCGCTGGCCGGTACCTCGACGTCGAGCCCCCGGGAAAGGGCGGCCGAGTGGTGGTCGACTTCAACTACGCCTACAACCCGTATTGCGCCTACAACGGGCACTGGAGCTGTCCGCTGCCGCCCCCCGAGAACTGGCTGCAGGTGGCCATCCGGGCCGGGGAGCGGGACTTCCCCGGCCCCCGGGCGTGAGCGCGGGGGCCCCCTCGCCGGCCGGCGGCCGGGTCCTGGCCCGGACCCGGTCGCTGTGCCCGGTGTGCCTGCGGCTGGTGGAGGCCGAGAACGTGGAGCGGGAGGGCCGGGTCGTTCTCCGCCGGACCTGTCCCGAGCACGGGCCGGCCGAGGCGCTCGTCGTCTCCGATGCTGCCTGGTGGGCCTGGAGCCGCCGTTTCCTCCGCCCGGGCCGCCGCCCGGCCCACACCGCCACCGAGACCGTCCACGGCTGCCCCTACGACTGCGGGTTCTGCCCCCAGCACGAGCAGCACGCCTGCGTCACGGTCCTCGAGATCACCGAGGCCTGCAACCTGGCCTGCCCGGCCTGCTTCGCCGGGGAGGCCCACGCCCGCCACGCGAGCCTGGAGCAGGTGGCGGCCATGGCCGACGCCGTGGTCCGGGCCGAGGGAGGCGCGGCGGACGTCGTGATGCTCTCGGGGGGCGAGCCGACCCTGCATCCGCGGTTCCTGGAGGTCACCGACCTGGTGCGGTCCAGGCCGGTCCGGTACGTGATCGTGAACTCCAACGGCGTGCGCATGGCCCGGGAGCCGGCCTTCGCCCGGGCCCTGGCCGAACGGGGCCTCCTCGTCTACCTGCAGTTCGACGGGTTCCGCCCCGAGACCTCCCGCGTCCTTCGGGGGCGGGAGGACCTCCTTCCGGTGAAGCTGCGGGCCCTGGAGAACCTGGCCGAGGCCGGCGTCCGGGTGGTGCTGGTGGCCACGGTCCTGAAGGGCCTGAACGACGCGGAGGTCGGCGCCATCGTCCGCTTCGGCGCGGAGCATCCGGCGGTGCGGGCCGTCTCCCTCCAGCCCCAGTTCGGCGAGGGGAGGTTCGTCCCCTTCGACCCCGCCGACCGCATGACCGTGACCGACGTCATCGAGGCCGTCCACCGGGACAGCGGGGTCTTCACCCGCGACGACTTCCTTCCCATCCCCTGCTGCGACCCGGTGTGCACGGCCGCGACCTACGCCTACGTCCGGGACGGGCGGGTCACGCCGGTGACGCGGCTGGTGCCCGTGGAGGCCTACCTGGAGTACGTGTCGAACACCTCCATGCCGAACCTCTCCCCGGTCTTCCGGCGGGACGCCGAGGAGATGCGGGAGGTGCTCCTGCGCCTGTACTCGAAGTCGGTGCCCCCCGGGACCAGGCGGCAGGCCGAGGCCTTCCGCTGTGCCTGCGAGCCCCTCCTCGCCGAGCTGGATCGGGTGGACGACCTGCCCGAGCACCTCTTCGCCGTCACCATCGAGGGCTTCATGGACCGGTTCACCTTCGACCTGTCTCGGGCGGTGCGCTGCTGCATCCAGGAGGCCCTGCCCGACGGACGCATCGTGCCCTTCTGCGTCTTCAACACCCTGTACCGCTTCGCCCCGGGCCAGCGCCCGGTGCCACCGGGGACGTGAGCGCCGTCGCCATCCCCGCCGCCCCCCGGGTCGTGAAGGCCTGTTGCGCCGACCTGTGGGCCCACCCCGGCGTCCGCCTCCTGGCCGGGAAGGCCCTCCGCCCTGGCGGGCTGGCCCTCACCGAACGGGCCCTGGCGGAGCTCGGCCTTTCCCCCGGGGACCGCGTGCTGGACGTGGGCTGCGGGCCGGGCACCACCCTGGGGCTGCTCCGGGGGCGGGGGTTCGGGGGGGTCGGGGTGGACCTGAGCCCGGCCCTGGCCGCCGAGGCGGCATCCGCGGGCCCGGCGGCGGCGGCCGACGCCGAGCGGCTGCCCTTCCCCTCCGGCTGCTTCCACGCCGCGTTCCTGGAGTGCGTGCTCTCGGCCGTGCCGGACAAGGGGGCCGCCCTGGCCGAGGCGGCTCGGGTCCTCCGGCGGGGGGGAGCCCTCGTGCTCTCCGATGTCACCCGGTCCGGGCCCCTGCCCGAGCCCCTGGCGTCGCTCGCGGGGTGGGTGGCCTGCGCGGCGGGGGCCCTGACGGCCGGGGGCTACGCCGAGGCGGTCACGGAGGCCGGCCTCTCGGTGGAGCGGCTGGAGGACCACGACGGGGCCGTGGGGGAGCTCATCGCCCGGGCCCGGCGCCGCCTGGCGCTGCTCCAGGGGGCCCTGCGGGCGGGGCTCGTGGAGGCGGACCCCGTCCTCGGAGGTCCCGACGTGCTGGACCTGGGGCAGGACCTGCTCGGCCTCGCCGCCGAGGCCGTCGCCCGGGGCGAGCTGGGGTACGTGCTGCTCGTGGCCCGGCGCTGAGGCCGGCGTCACGGTCGTCCGCCGCCGGCGGCTACCCCCGCTCCCGCTGGCGGCGGGCCGCCGCCCGTTCCTCGGCCCCGCGGCGGATGTCCTCCATGGCCTTCCGGACCACCCGCTCCCAGGTGGGGACCGCCCAGAGCCGGCCCGCCAGGCGTCCCAGGAAGAAGAAGTCGATGCCGAGCTGCCCCCGGTACTCGATCTCCGTGCCGCCGTCCGTCTCCCGAAGGACGAACTCCTCGGTGGCCTCGGGGACGGGGCCCCGCAGGTGGCGGAAGGCGATCCGGGCGGGCTCCTCGAAGGCCACCGTCTCCACGGTGACCGAGGTGAACCACCGGAGGCGGGTCCGGTGGGCGGCCACCACGAGGCGGCCGTCCCGGTCCAGCACCTCGAGCTTTCCCCGGAGGGCCTTCGGGGTCCGGCCCAGGTAGGGGGCGGCGACCTGCTCGAAGACCACCTCTCGCGGGGCGGCCACCAGGACGGAGATGGGCCCCAGGCGATGCCGGGACCGGCCCCAGCCGAGGTCCAGCGTCATCCGGCCCCGGGTCATGAGGGCGAGGGTCGCGGCGGCGGCGAGGGCAGCCGCGGCCAGGGCCCCCAGGACGAACGATGCGGGTGAGAAGGCGAGCACGCTCACCTCGGCGGCCCGGACGACGTGGGCCGGCAGAAGAGGCAACGGCGGGGCGCCCACCGGCATTCCCGGGCCCGCCGGGGGACCCGCCGCCCGCCCCCGGCGGACCGCCAGGGGAGAGGCCGCTTGCCGGGGCGTGCCGCGCGAGGGGGACCGTCGGGCGGGCAGCAGAAGGGCTCGGTGGGAGGCCCACCTGGGTTCTATCAGGAAAACCTGATAACATCCTTGGGCCAGTGGGGACGCGGCCCGAGACCGAGACCTCCGAGGCCGCCCGGGGGGCGGGAGCGGCCCCCGCGTGCGGCCCCGACGCCCTGGCCCGGTACTTCCGGGTCCTGGGCAACCCCACCAGGCTCCGGATCGTGGAGGCCCTCCTCGACGGGGAGCGGACCGTGTCCGAGCTGGTCGGGCTGGTGGAGGCCCCGCAGGGTCGGGTGTCCAACCACCTGGCCTGCCTGCGGTGGTGCCGGCTCGTGGAGGCCGAGCGACGGGGGCGGCGGGTCGTCTACCGCATCGCCGACCGGGGCATCGGGAGCCTGCTCGAGCTGGGGCGCTCCCTGGCGGAGCGGGACTGCGAGCACCTGGCCTCGTGCCGGCGGATCGGACCGGCGTGGATCTGAAAGGAGGGGCGATGGCTCGGTACCGGATGGACGTGGCGGGGATGACGTGCGACGACTGCAACCTCCACGTGGCCCGGGCCCTCGAGCGGGCCGGGGCCCGGGAGGTGCGGGCCGACTGGCGGAGGGGAGAGGCGGTGTTCTCCGCCGGTGATCCCCAGGACCTGGAGGCGTTGGCGGCGGCGGTCCGACGGGCCGGGTACCGGCCGGGTCAGGTGGCGGTCCTCGAGGAGGGAGGAAGCCCTCCCTCCCGGCCCTCCGGCGCCGACTACGACCTCCTCGTCGTGGGGGCGGGCTCCGCCGCCTTCGCCGCCGCCATCCGGGCCCGGGACCGGGGGGCCCGGGTGGCCCTGGTGGAGCGGGGGACCGTGGGCGGCACCTGCGTGAACGTGGGCTGTGTGCCCTCGAAGGCCCTGCTCCGGGCGGGGGAGGTCTATCACCAGGCCGCCCACCACGGCTTCGCCGGCGTGGAGACCCGGGCCGGCTCGGTGGATTTGGCCAGCCTGGTCGCGCAGAAGGACGAGCTGGTGGCGGCCCTCCGGAGGGAGAAGTACCTGGACCTCGTCGACGTCTACGGCTTCGAGGTCATCCCCGGTGAGGCCCGCTTCACGGGACCCGAGTCCCTGGCGGTGAACGGCCGCCCCATCACCGCCGGCGCCTACCTGGTGGCCACCGGGGCCTCGCCCTCGGTCCCGCCCATCGAGGGGCTGGAGGAGGCCGGGTACCTGACCAGCACCACCGCCCTGGACCTCAGGGAGCTTCCCGAGTCCCTGGCCGTCATCGGGGCCAACGCCATCGGCCTCGAGCTCGGGCAGTTCTTCCTGCACCTGGGGTCCCGGGTGGTCTTCTTCGACGT
Source organism: uncultured Actinomycetes bacterium (assembly GCA_964449755.1). Lineage (GTDB taxonomy): Bacteria > Actinomycetota > UBA4738 > UBA4738 > HRBIN12 > CAYVCH01. The sequence goes on along the minus strand of CAYVCH010000044.1, from coordinate 946 downwards.
CCTCGACCGCATCGCCCCCTTCGAGGAGCCCGAGGTGTCCGAGGCCCTCGCCGGGGTCCTCCGGGAGGAGGGGGCCGAGGTCCACGCGCCGGCTCGGATCGTGGCGGTGACCCGGAGCGGGAAGGGGCGGCTGGTCCACGCCGAGGTGGACGGGGCCCACCGGGAGTTCCCCGTGGAGCAGGTCCTCGTGGCCACCGGCCGGCGGGCGAACACGGCCGGGATGGGGCTGGAGGCGGCCGGGGTCCAGGTGGACGGGCGGGGGGCCATCGTCGTCGACGAGCACCTGCGGACGACGAACCCCCGGGTCTTCGCCGCCGGGGACTGCACGTCCGCTCCCCAGTTCGTCTACGTGGCCGCCTACGAGGGCGCCCTGGCGGCGGAGAACGCCCTGGACGGGGCCTCCCGGGCGGTGGACCTGCGGGCCCTGCCCCGGGTGACCTTCACGAGCCCCCAGGTGGCCTCCGTCGGGCTCACCGAGGCCCAGGCCCGGGAGGCGGGGAGGGAGGTGAAGACCTCCGTCCTGCCCCTGTCGGCGGTGCCCCGGGCCATCGTGAACCGGGACACCCGGGGCCTGGTGAAGATGGTGGCCGACGCGGCCACCGACGAGCTCCTCGGGGTGTCCGTCCTCGCCGAGGCGGCGGGTGAGGTGATCCAGGCCGCGGTCATGGCCCTCAAGTTCCGCGCCACCGTCCAGGAGGTGGCGGAGAGCTTCCACCCCTACCTCACCATCGCCGAGGGCCTGAAGCTCGCGGCCCAGACCTTCGGCCGGGACGTGTCGAAGCTCTCCTGCTGCGCGGCCTGAGCCCCCGAGGCCCCGGCCCGCCCCGGCCACCACGATAACCTGGACGGCGTGAGGTCCCTGCGCGTGGCGCCCGGGCGGCTCGCCACGCGGTCGGCGTCGCGGCCGGTCGCGGTCTCGGCGCCACTCCAGGGCGGAGGGCCGCCG
>CAYVCH010000043.1:10734-13143 GCA_964449755.1 uncultured Actinomycetes bacterium | reverse complement strand
GGCCGTGGCTCACGTACACGACGTGGGGAGGCGCCGCCTGCCAGCTCGAGGCGACTCCGCCAGCCAGGTGCTGGCCGGCCCTCGCCCGGAACTCGAGGGACCGACGGTGCTTCGACGCCAGGACCCGCTCCTCCTCCGCGATGAGCCGATCCACGAGCTCGTAGTCGAGCTCCACCGTCTCCTGCGCCGCCACCGTCCTCGCCTCCTGGACCCGAACAAACCACCCGGCGCTGTTGAACGCCCGTTCAGAACGTCCATCATAGCGGCACCGTCTCGCGGCTCGCGGGCGCGCCAGGCCGGGGGCCCCCGGGCGGGGCGCTGCTACAATCGCCGCGGGCACCGATCCCGCGCGTGGTGGCCGTAGCTCAACCGGCGAGAGCACCAGGTTGTGGTCCTGGGGGTTGGGGGTTCGAGTCCCCTCGGTCACCCCATCCACTGCGGGGCGCAGCTCCCCGCCGTGCTCGGTATAGTCGAGTGGGCCTCTAGCTCAACTGGACAGAGCAACGGACTCTTAATCCGCAGGTTCTGGGTTCGAGTCCCAGGGGGCCCACCGGGCTGCGCCTGGGGCGGGCCTCACGGCGTGATCATGACCGGCGTGCCGAGGGGCACCCGGGCGAGCTGGAGAACCTGCCGGTTCAGCACACGCACGCACCCGTGGGAGACCCGGCGGCCCAGGTCCGTCACGTCGGCCGTGCCGTGGATGGCGAGACGCCCCCCACCGGGCCAGGAGCCCAGGACCGGGGAGAACCCGGAGAGACCCAGGGCGAGCAGCCCGTAAGGACCTCCCGACGGATACCGGACGCGGACGACGACGTAGAAGGTGCCGGTCGGCGTGGGGTGACGGGGAGTTCCGACCCCCACCCGGAACCGGTGCACGAGGCGTTCGCCCACGTAGTGACGGAGGCTCCGCTCGGAGAGGTCCACCTCGATCCGGTGACGCCTCTCCACCACCACCACGTCGGGGGCCCGTACCCAGCCGGAGCGGCCGTTGGGACGGATGGGGAGGAGTACCCGGAACCAGGTCTGGCCGCCCTGGACGAGGACCCCGGTGACGAGCATCGGGGGCAGCTCGGGCACGACCTCGGACGCGGCGAGCCGAACCTCGGACCGCTCTGCCCCCGGGCGGGCGAAGACGGGGATGGTGCGCGCCACGGGCCGTGCCGCGAGCCCCCCTCCCGTGACCGCCATCCCCACGGTCGGACCTGCGGCCCCCTCGTGGGCAGGTGGCACCACGGGCGCCAGTGCCACTGGTGGCGGCGCAGCCTCTGGCCCGGCGGGACCGGACACGGTCACCGGCGCCGTGCACGCGGCGGACCAGAGGCCCGCCGCCAGGCAGGCTGCCACGCGACGGGCCCCCACGCCCCCGGCCCGCCCCGCCCGCCGGCGGCTATCCTGCCCTCGTTGCGGGCGTGGCGGAAGCGGCAGGTGGGTGGTGACCCGTGGGAGTTCGAGGCTCCCCGCCCGCACTGCAAGAGACCCGCCTACCCCCAGAGCGCGCCCGTCGCCCAGACCCGGTAGCCCGACCCGCAGGTCGACCCCCTCGTGGTCCCCACCACCCCCAGCCCGGCGTGGCGGAACGCCGGCTCCAGCAACAGGTGTCGGTGTTCCGGGCTCGCCATGAGCCGGTCGAAGAGGCGACGCACCGTCTTCGCACACCCGACGAACTGCCCCGCCAGCCGCCACGTGTAGGCGCGGAGGAGGCCGCGAAGGTCCGAAACGTGGAAGAGACGGTTCTCCCGGACCATCCGCCACGTGTGCCCCTCGGCCACGCGGGATACCTCGGGGGAGGGCCGCAGGGGCGTGAGGTCCCGGCGGGCACGGGCCTCGTTGATGAGGGAGAGTAGCTCCTCGCTGAGCCCGTCATCGGCCCGGACCGGTGCCGGCCAGGCCAAGACCCCGGCCGCCAGCGGAGCGACAAGCACCCATGCGATGAGCTTCTGCCTGATCCCGGACATGGGCCGGAGGCTAGCAGAAGACCGCCGCCCCGCGCCACTCGTGCGGGTGACGGAGATGCGTTACCGGACTCCCGCGCCGCGGCGTTCAGCGCCGTGAGCCCAGACCGGCGGCGGCCCGGAGGCGAGATCCACCCGGCCGGCCCCCGGCCCCTGCGCGCCCGTCCCGCCCGGGCCCGGTTGGACCGGGCAGGAGGACCCGGAACACCGCCCCCCCGCCGGGGCGGTCCTCAACCCAGGCTCGGCCCCCGTGAAGGCCCGCGAAGCGGGCCACCAGGGAGAGGCCGATCCCCTTCCCTCCGGGAGACGCGGGGCCCTGATAGAAGGGCTCGAAGACCGCGGCCTTCAACGCGTCCGGCACTCCCGGCCCCTCGTCCTCCACAGAGAGGAGCACACCCGACTCCGCCGCTTCCACGACGACCCGACCGAGCGCTGCCAGCGCGCCCGAGCGCGAGTC
>CAYVCH010000043.1:9640-10724 GCA_964449755.1 uncultured Actinomycetes bacterium | reverse complement strand
ACCGGCGTGCCGACGGGCGTGTGGCGGGCGGCGTTGGCCAGGAGGTTCTCGACGATCCGCTCGACCTTCGCTGGGTCCACGGCCGCGACGACGGAGTCGGCCTCCACCCGCACCGGGTGGTCGTCCAGCTGGTCGGCCTCGGCCACCACGTTCCGCACCAGCTCCCCCACGTCCACGGGCTCCCGTTCGGGCTCCACCAACCCCCGGTCCAGCCGGTCCAGGTCAAGGAGGTCGCTCACCAGCCGGTCCAGCTTCCGCCCGCTCACCTGGATGGCCGAGATGAGCGCCTCCTGCTGCTCCCGGGTGAGCCTGAGCTGGGAGCTCCGGCGGAGGGTCTGGGCCGCCCCCAGGATGGCGGCGATGGGGCCGCGCAGATCGTGGGAGACGGCGTGGAGCAAGGTGTCCTTGAGCGCGTTGAGGGCCCGGAGTCGGTCCGCGGCCTCCCGCTCCTGGGCGATCACCTGCCGGTGGCGCTCCTGGCTCTCCCGGAGCGTGCCCACCAGGGCCGCCACCACCAGCAGCACGCCCAGGCGGGCCCCCAGGTTCCAGTAGGGGAACGGGCTCTCGGGGCTGGTCCCGCCCAGGAGCTCGGCGACGAACGACGACAGAGCGCCGGCTCCGGCCATCAGCGAGCCCATGACCCGGCCGGCCGCCCAGGTCACGACCCCCACCGGGACGAGGTAGACGAGGGAGAGCGAGACGCGAGGCCCCGCGAGCGCGTGCACGGCCCCGGCGCCGGTCACCAGGGCCAGGCTCGCGGCGACCACAGCGCCCGGTGAGCGGGAGGCGAGCATCCGCTCGAGGCGCGCCCACGGTCCACCCCGACCCTCCGGGGTGGGGCCCTCGGGCCCGGGGACATTCGGCAGCCAGCTCACGCAAGAACCCTCGGCCTGCCGGATGGTGGACTTGAGCGCCGGAGCCAGCTCCCCGGGCGCGCGGGGAGCCCTCCTCGGCGGCCGGCTCCCCGGGCCCGCGGGCGGGCCCTCGGGCGCCTCGGGCGGTCGGCCCGCGGTGCCCCGCCTAGGGGTCGGCGGACAGGACCTCCCGGAGGGCCCGCAGGGCCCGCCCCCGGTGGCTGACCCGG
>CAYVCH010000043.1:8268-9630 GCA_964449755.1 uncultured Actinomycetes bacterium | reverse complement strand
TCCTTCTCCTCGTCCTCGAGCTCCGCCATGGTCCGGTCCCAACCGGCCGGGACGAAGATCGGGTCGTACCCGAACCCCCGGGACCCCCTGGGCCTCGCCACCAGGATCCCCTCGCAGGACCCCTCCGCCCACCGTTCCCGCCCGTCGGGGAAGGCCACCGCCGCCAGGCAGCGGTACCGGGCCGTCCGGCCAGCCCCCGGGACCCCGGCCAGGGCCCGCAGCAGCGCCCGCAGGTTGCCCTCGTCGGTGGCCCCCTCGCCGGCGTAGCGAGCCGAGCGCGGCCCCGGCCCCCCGCCCAGGGCATCGACCTCGAGGCCGGAGTCGTCGGCGAGGGCCGCGACGCCCAGGGCACCGGCCACCGCCCGGGCCTTCGCCAGGGCGTTGTCGAGGTAGGTGGTCCCCGCCTCCCGGACGTCGGGCCAGTCCCCCGGCCGCTCCCCGGCCGTGACCCACCGGACCGGCCAGTCACGGCAGATCCGGAGGATCTCCCGGAGCTTGCCGGGGTTCCGGGAGGCCACGGCCAGGACCTCCGGGAAGCTCATCTCGCCAGGGCCTGGCGCTGGATCTCGGTGAGCCGGGCGATGCCCGAGGCCGCCAGGTCCACCAGGGCGTCCAGGTCGGCCCGGGAGAAGGGGGTCCCCTCGGCCGTCCCCTGTACCTCCACCAGGCGCCCGGAGCCGGTCATGACGACGTTGAAGTCCACGTCGGCCCGGGCGTCCTCCTCGTAGGTGAGGTCGAGGAGGGGCCGCCCCTCCACCATGCCGACGCTCACGGCCGCCACGCTGTCCGTGAGGGGGTCGCCGGCGAGCACCCCGCGCTCGCGCAGGGTCCGCACGGCCATGGCCAGGGCGAGGTAGCCCGCGGTGACGGCCGCCGCCCGGGTCCCCGCGTCGGCCTGGAGGACGTCGCAGTCCACCCACATGGTCCCCTCCCGCAGGGCCTCCAGCTTCGTGATCGCCCGCAGGGACCGGCCGATGAGCCGCTGGATCTCCTGGGTGCGCCCCGACGGACGTCCCCGCCCAACCTCCCGGGGGGTGCGCTCCTGGGTAGCCCGGGGCAGCATGGAGTACTCCGCCGTCACCCACCCCCTCCCCGTCCCCTGGAGGAAGGGCGGGACCCGGGGTTCCCAGGACGCGGCCACCAGGACCCGGGTGCGGCCCATCTCCAGCAGCACCGAGCCCTCGGCCCACTCCTGGTAGCCCAGCTGGTAGCGGACGGGGCGAAGGTCTCCCGGGGACCGGCCGTCGGCCCGCTCGCCCACCCTCACCCCCTGGCCCCTGCTCCCGGGCCCCGCGAGCGGTCGAGGGGCCCGTCCCTCGGCGCAGCCTCCCTCGGGAGCACGGTGCCCCGGAGGGCCGAGGC
>CAYVCH010000043.1:2170-8227 GCA_964449755.1 uncultured Actinomycetes bacterium | reverse complement strand
CGCATCCCCTCCACCGCCAGGTCGACGGGACCCCCGTAGGCCTCGGCCGCCTGGAACCGGGACACCTCCGGGTCGAGGGTGGGCCACAGGTGCGTGAGGACCAGGCCGCCCACCCCGGCCCGGGCGGCGTGCTCGGCTGCCTGCCGGGCCGAGAGGTGGAAGGGCGGCCGGCCCTCGGCCTCGTCCTGCCAGGTGGCCTCGGAGAGCAGCACGTGGGCGTCCCGGGCCAGGTCGACCAGGTCCGGCGTGGGCCCGGTGTCGCCCGAGTACGCGAGCACGAGGCCCCCCGCCTGCAGCCGGAAGCCCAGGGCCCGCATCCCGAAGTGGGCCATGGGCCGCGTCTCGACGGCGAAGGGGCCGAGCCCGAACCCCTCCCCCGGCTCCAGCTCGTGGACTTCGAAGGCCCGGCGCATGTTGGCGGCCGTCTCCGGGGAGACCAGGCGGGCGGCGAGGTCGAGGAACCCCACCGGTGCGTAGAGGGGCAGCGCGGTGGCAGCCTGCTCCCCGAACCACCGGGCGTAGAAGAGCAGGTACAGGTCCACGAAGTGGTCGGGGTGGCCGTGGGAGACGAGCACCCCGTGCACCTCGGCGGGGGACACGTGCTCCTGGAGCCTCCCGAGGGTGCCGCTCCCCAGGTCCACCCACAGGTTGAACCCCTCGTGTCGCACCAGGTAGCCGCTGGTGGCACCGCCCGGGCGGGCCCAGGACCCGCCCGCCCCCAGGACGATCAGCTCCACCCCCGCCCCCCCACGGGCTCGGCCCGGGCGGTCCGAACCTCGGCGATGTCGGGGCCCAGGAACAGCTCGGCCAGGGCCTGGAACTGCCCGGGGTCACCGGTGGCGAGGAACTCGTGCTCCGGCGGGGTGGCCTCGGCGCGCTGGAGGCGCTGCTCGAGGAGCGTCCGGTAGACGTCCTTCGCCGTCTCCTCCGCCGAGGACACGAGCACCACGTGCTCCCCCATGACGTAGGAGAGGAGCCCCGACAGCAGCGGGTAGTGGGTGCAGCCCAGGATCAGCGTGTCGACCCCCGCCGCCCGCAGGGGTTCCAGGTACTCCCGGGCGACGGCGAGCAGCTCGTCGCTGGCGGTGTCGCCCCGCTCCACGAACTCCACGAAGGCGGGGCAGGCCCGCGAGACGAGCCGTACCCGGGCCCCGCTGGCGGCGACGGCCCGCTCGTAGGCCCCGCTCGCGACCGTGGCCTCGGTGCCGATGAGGCCGATCCGCCCGTTCCTCGTCGCCCGCACCGCCGCCCGCGCCCCGGGGTCGACGACCCCCACCACGGGCACACCCGCCGCCTCGGTGACCTCCCGGATGGCCGCCACCTCCACCGAGTTGCAGGCGACCACGATCATCTTGACGTCGCGGCTCACCAGGTACTCGGCGATCTCCAGGGCGAAACGGCGGATCTCCTCCAGGGGCCGGGGCCCGTAGGGGAACCGGGCGTTGTCGCCGACGTACAGGAGGGGCTCGTGGGGCAGGAGGTCCAGGATGGCCCGGGCCACCGTGAGCCCCCCGACCCCCGAGTCGAAGACACCGATGGGGCGGCTATCGGGCACGCCCTACCACCACAGGGTCTGGGCGACGCCCTTCTCGGCCCGCTCCAGCTCCGGGGCCCAGGCCTCCGTGGACAGGTACTTCCAGCCGCCGTCGGCGAGGAGGCAGACGATCTCCGCCCGCTCCAGCTCGGCGGCGATGCGCTGGGCGACGTAGACGACGGCCCCAGAGGAGATGCCGGCGAAGATCCCCTCCAGCTCGTTCAGCTCGCGGGTGGTTCGCAGGGCGTCCGAGGAGGAGACCAGGAACTTCCGGTCCAGGATGGACTCGTCGAAGATGGGCGGGATGAAGCCGTCGTCCAGGGAGCGCAGCCCGTAGACCAGCTCCCCCAGCTCGGGCTCGGCGGCGATGATCTGGACCTCGGGGTTGTGCTCCCGCAGGCGCCGGCCCACCCCCATCAGGGTGCCCCCGGTGCCGAGGCCGGCCACGAAGTGGGTGACCTCGGGCAGGTCGCGGAGGATCTCGGCGGCGGTGCCCTCGTAGTGGGCTCGGGTGTTGGCGGGGTTCCCGTACTGGAAGGGCATGTAGTACTTGGGGTCCCGGGCCATGGCCCTGGCCACCTCGATGGCGCCGTTGGTCCCCTTCTCCCCCGGGGAGAAGACGATCTCGGCCCCGAAGAGCTCCAGGAGCTTCACCCGCTCGTCGCTCGCGTTGTCGGGGATCACGACGGTGAGCCGGTACCCCTTACGCCGGGCCACCATGGCCAGGGCGATGCCCGTGTTGCCGGAGGTGGGCTCCAGGATCACCTTCTCCGGGGTCAGCTCGCCCGAGGCCTCGGCCTCCTCGATCATGCGCTTGGCGATCCGGTCCTTCACCGACCCCGTGGGGTTCTGGCCCTCGAGCTTGGCCCAGAGCCGCACGCCGGGCGCTGGGCTCATCCGGCGGAGCCCCACGAGCGGCGTGTTGCCGATGGCCTCCAGGATGTCGTCGTAGCGCACGTGGCGATTATCCCAGGGCGGCCCGGGTCCCCGGCGGGGCGCCGGCCCCTACCCTCGACCGCCTCCGGCGACGGCGGGGAGGATGGAGACCGTGTCCCCCTCCCGGAGCACCGTCTCCAGGGAGCCCAGGTACCGGACGTCCTCGTCGTTCACGTAGACGTTGACGAACCGGTGGAGGCCGCCGTCGCTCGTGAGGACGTTCCTGGTGATCCCGGGGAAGCGGGCCTCCAGGTTCGCCAGCAGCTCGCGGAGGGTGGCCCCCTCCACCTCCACCATCGGCTCGCCGCCGGCGTGCTTGCGAAGGATCGTGGGGAGCTTCACGCGGACAGCCATCTCGTCGATCGTTCCTCCCTCGTCGGTCAGGTGGCGGCCCCAGCGGGCCGGGTGATGCCGCAGAAGGCGTCGTAGTCGATGAGCTCGGTGATGCTGGGGTCCTTGCCGCACACCGGGCAGTCGGCGTCCCAGCGCAGCCGCACCGCGGTGAACTCCATGCCCAGGGCATCGAACAGCAGCAGCTTGCCGACCAGGGGCTCGCCGATGCCGACCACCAGCTTGATGGCCTCCGTCGCCTGAATGGACCCCACGATGCCCGGAAGCACCCCGAACACCCCGCCCTCGGCGCAGGAGGGCACGGTCCCGGGAGGCGGCGGCTGAGGGAACAGGCAGCGGTAGCAGGGTGTCTCGGGCCCGGGCATGAACACCGTGGCCTGCCCCTCCCACTGGTAGATGGAGCCGTACACGAGGGGCTTGCCGAGCATCTGGGTGGCGTCGTTCACCAGGTAGCGGACGGGGAAGTTGTCGGTGCCGTCCACGATGACGTCCCAGGGCTCCAGGAGCTCGAAGGCGTTCTCCGAGGTGAGCAGCGTGTCGTAGGTGACGACCTCCACGTCGGGGTTCAGGTCACGGAGGCGCTCGGCCGCCGACTCCACCTTCGGCCGGCCCACGTCCGAGGTCCCGTGCACGATCTGCCGCTGGAGGTTGGACAGGTCCACCCGGTCGAAGTCCAGGATGCCGAGCGTGCCCACGCCGGCGGCGGCGAGGTACATGGACGCCGGCGAGCCGAGCCCGCCGGCCCCGATGCACAGGACCCTGGCGCCGAGCAGCTTCCGCTGGCCCTCCCCGCCGATCCCCGGCAGGATGATGTGCCGCGCGTACCGCTGGACCTGCTCCTCGGTGAACCCGACGCTCATGTGACCCTCAGCTCCTCCTCCTCCACCGCGCCGTCCACGATGCGGAAGGCCCGCAGCACCGGATGCTCCCGGTCGGCCAGGCTCAGGATGAGGTATCGGCTCTCCGGATAGAAGGCCTGACGGCGGTCGGTCTCCGAAGGGTACGCCTCGGAGTGGGTGTGGGAGTGGTAGATGGCGAGCAGCTCGAGGCCCTCCCCCTCGATCTCCCGGAAGGCTCGGAGCTGCTCCGCGGGTTCCAGCCGGTAGGATACGGGGCTCGCGTCGGCGTTCCGCATGCGGTAGACGCGGACCGCCTGGCCGTCGCGGCCGGCGACGAGGCCGCAGGCCTCGTTGGGGAACTCGCGGAGGCCGTGCTCCACGATCTCCTCGTACAGGGCGCTGCCCAGCTCCATCACTTGCACCTGCAAAAGTCTAGCAGTAGGGTCGGATTCCCCGGGAGCGGCCTCGGGGTTCACCCCACCCGCCCGGTCACCTCGATGGTCCCTGCCGGACCGTCAACGGTAACGCCCAGTTCCGCCCCCCGGATTCCCCGCGCCTGCAGGGCCCCCGCCAGCCGGTCGCCGTCGCGGGCCGCGATGAGCAGCCCCCCGGAGGTCTGGGCGTCGGCCAGGACGAGCTGCTCGGGCCCGGTGAGCCCGCCCCAGTCCACGGCGCCCTGGAGGTAGGCGTGGTTCCGCCGGCTGCCCCCGGGGACCACCCCGGCCCGGGCCAGGTCCAGCACGCCGGGGAGGAGCGGCACGGCGGCGGCGTCCACCCGGGCCGCCACCCCCGAGGCCACGAGCATCCGGTGGAGGTGGCCGAGGAGGCCGAACCCCGTGACGTCGGTGGCCGCCTCGGCCCCCGCCTCCACCATGGCCTCCGCGGCGTCGGCGTTCAGGGCCGTCATGAGCTCCACGGCCGCCCGAACCTGCTCGGGGTCGGCCCTGCCCTGCTTGAGGGCCGTGGAGATCACCCCGGTGCCGATGGGCTTCGTGAGGAACAGGCGGGCCCCCGTCGGCGCCGTGGACAGCCGCACCAGGCGGGCGGCCTCGGCGAAGCCCAGGGCCACCATCCCGTACTTGGGCTCGGGATCGGTGATGGAGTGCCCGCCCACCACCACGGCCCCCGCCTCCTTGGCCACCGCCTGCCCGCCGCGGAGGACCTCCGTGAGCAGGTCCAGGGACAGCTCCTCCACCGGCCAGGAGACGAGGTTCAGGGCCACCACCGGGAGGGCCCCCATGGCGTAGACGTCGCTGAAGGCGTTGGCCGCGGCGATGCGGCCCCAGTCGTAGGGGTCGTCGACGATGGGCGTGAAGAAGTCCACCGTCGCCACGAGGGCGCGCCCGTCGGGCAGCGCGTAGGCGGCGGCGTCGTCGCCGGTCTCCAGGGAGACCAGCACCTCCTCCGGCATGGCCGGGGCGCCGAGGCGGCCCAGGACCTGGGCCAGGTCACTCGGACCGAGCTTGCACGCTCAACCGGCGCCGTGGCTGTACCTGGTGAGGCGCACCTCCTCCCGCATGGCACCGAGGATACGTCCCCTGCGCGATACTTCCGGCCGGTGGACATCGCGACCTTCCTGTCTCGCTACCCGCCCTTCGACGCCCTGGACCCCGAGGGCCTGGCCCGGATCGCCGGCCGGGTCGAGATCGCCCACTACCCGGCGGGGGAGGTGATCCTCCGCGAGGGGCAGGCGCCGGCCCGCTTCCTCTTCGTCGTGCGCAAGGGCGCCGTCGAGCTGCTGGACGGGGCCCGGGTGCTGGACCTCCTGGTGGAGGGAGAGGTCTTCGGGGAGGTCTCCCTCCTGGCCCCGGCGGGACCGGGCGTCACCGTCCGGGCCCACGAGGACACCCTCTGCTACCTGATCGAGGCGGACCTCGCCCGGGAGCTGCTGGGGACCTCGGCCGGCGCGGCCTTCCTCCTCGCGGCCATGCGCCGGCGCATCCGGCGAGCGGGCGAGGCCGTGGGGGGCGACGCCGTCGACAGCCGGTTCGCGCCCGTCGGGAGCCTGGTGCGGCGGCCTCCGGTCACCTGCGAGGCCTCGACGCCCGTGGCGGAGGCGGCCCGCCTCATGGCCCGGGAGCGGGTCTCCTCCCTCCTCGTGCCCCGGGAGGGAGGGTGGGGCATCCTCACCGACCGCGACATCCGGACCCGGGTGGTGGCCGAACGGCGGAGCCTGGAGACCCCCGTGGGGGAGGTCATGTCGTTCCCGGCGAGGACGGTGCCGGCCGAGGCCCCGGCCTGGGAGGTGCTCCTGGCCATGCTCGACCGGGGGGTCCACCGGTTCCCGGTCACCGACCCCGGGGGCCACGTCCTGGGGGTGGTGACCGACACCGACCTCCTCGGCCTCGGCCGGGAGTCGCCCTTCGCCCTTCGCAGCGCCATCGAGCGGGCCCGGGA
>CAYVCH010000043.1:0-2156 GCA_964449755.1 uncultured Actinomycetes bacterium | reverse complement strand
CGAGGCCGAGGTGGCCCGGGCGGGCCGCCAGCTGCCCGCCACGGCCGCCAGGCTCGTCCAGGCCGGCGCCGAGCCGGTGGACGTGGGCCGGGCCATCGCCCTCGTCGTCGACTGGCTGACCCGACGCCTCATCGAGCTGGCCGTGGGACGGCTGGGGGATCCCCCCGCGGCCTGGGCCTGGCTGGCCCTGGGAAGCGCCGGCCGCCGGGAGCAGGCCCTCCGCACCGACCAGGACCACGCCCTCGTCTTCGACCCCCACGACCTGCCCCGGGAGGAGGTGGACGCCTACTTCGCGGCCCTGGCGGAGGCCGTCACCGCGGGCCTCGAGGCGGCCGGCGTCCCCCGGTGCCCGGCCGGCGCCATGGCCGTCCACCCGGAGATGCGCCGGTCCCCGGGGGAGTGGGGCCGGGCCTTCCGGGACTGGATGCGGGACGTGGGGGCCAAGGGCAGCGAGCGGGCCTCGGTGGCCCTGGACTTCCGTCAGGTGGCCGGCCCCCTGGAGGCCGAGGCTCCCCTGGCCGCCGTCGTCGGCACGGCCCCACGCTTCCCCCACTTCGTCCGGCGCATGGAGCAGCTCGCCCTGGAGGGTCGCCCCCCCACGGGGTTCTTCCGGGACTTCGTCGTGGAGGAGGGCGGCGAGCACGCCGGGCGGCTGGACCTCAAGGGGAGAGGCATCCAGACCGTCGCCGCCCTGGCCCGCGCCTACGCGATGCGGGCCGGCGTCGCGGTGCCGGGGACCCTGGCCCGGCTCGCCGCCGCCGAGGCCGAGGAGGTCATCGACGGCGAGACCCGGGCCGGCCTGGAGGAGGCCTTCCGCTTCCTGTGGGGGCTGCGCCTGGAGCACCAGGTGGAGCAGGTCCGCCAGGGCCTGACCCCAGACGACTTCCTCGACCCCCGGGACCTCGGCCCCGTGGCCCGGCGGGGTCTGAAGGCGGCCTTCCGGGTCATCGCCCGAGCCCAGCGGGGCCTCTCCGCGGCCCTGCGCCTCACCACGGACTAGCCGGGGCGCCTCGCCCGGCGGGGCGGGGCCGAGCCCTGCCGCCGCGCCCCCCGGGCGCGATGCCCGCGCCCATGGCGTGGTAGCCGCCGTCCACGTGAACGATCTCGCCGGTGATGCCGACCGACCAGTCGGAGAGCAGGAAGGCGATGGCCCGGGCCACGGGGGTCGGGTCTGCCGTGTCCCAGCCCAGGGGCGCCCGGTCCGCCCAGGCCTCCGCGATCCGCTCGAAGCCGGGAATGCCCCTGGCGGCGACGGTGCGCAGGGGACCCGCGGAGACGCAGTTCACGCGGATGCCGTGGGGCCCGAGGTCCCGGGCCAGGTACCGGGTGACCGCCTCCAGGCCCGCCTTGCACACGCCCATCCAGTCGTAGATGGGCCAGGCCACGCGGGCGTCGAAGTCCAGGCTCACGATGGCCCCGCCACCTTCTCGCATGAGGGGCAGCATGGCCGCCGCCAGCTCCTTCAGCGAGTACGCGCTGGTCCGGAAGGCCACCTCGACGCTCTCCCAGGGGGTGCGCAGGAAGTTGCCGCCCAGGGCGTCCTCCGGGGCGTAGGCGATGGCGTGGAGGAACCCGTCCAGGCGGCCCCAGCGCCGGCCGAGCTCCTCGGCCACCGCCGCCACCTGGGCGGGCTGGGTGACGTCCATCTCCAGCACGTCCGGCGGACGGGGGAGGCGCCGGGCGGTCCGCTCGGTCAGGCCCATGGCCCTCCCGAAGGAGGTGAGCACGATCTCGGCCCCCTCCTGCTGGGCGATGCGGGCGGCGGAAAACGCGATGCTCTGCGGGCTGAGCACGCCGGTGACGAGCAGGCGCTTGTCCTGAAGCAGCATGGCCTTCCCTCCTCCGAGCGGGGGCCCCATGCTAGGCATTGGCGAGGCCCTCCGACGACGGAAGGGTCCGCGGAAGGCTCCCCCGCTCCGTCCAGGGAGGCCGGCGAACCACCCGAGACCTCCCGCGCGTCCCGGCACCGGCGGCGACGGTGCCCTCGCCGGGCCGCGGCACCCATGCCCCGGCGCGAGGGCCGCCTCCCTCGGCCCTCCGCGGGAGACGACAGAGGGCGGGCGGTCGAGGACCCGGCTGCGCCGGGCTAGGAGCGTGCTGGTTTTCTCGCCGTAGCTCCCCTCGGGGGGGCAGCCGCGGGAGAATTACATCGTCGT
>CAYVCH010000042.1:0-13300 GCA_964449755.1 uncultured Actinomycetes bacterium | reverse complement strand
AGACCCGGCCCCGGAGCACCTCCTCGTGGACCTTCGTGAGCTCCCGGGCCACGGCCACCCGCCGGTCCCCCAGGACCTCCAGGAGGTCCCGCAGGAGGGCCCGGAGGCGCCGGGGCGACTCGTAGAGCACGAGGGTCCGGCCCTCGGCGGCCAGCTCCGCCAGGCGGGCCCGCCGCTCCCCGGGCCGCCGGGGCAGGAACCCCTCGAAGGCGAACCGGCCGGCGGGGAGGCCGGAGACCACCAGGGCGGCCACCGCCGCCGAGGGGCCCGGCACCACCCGGACCTCGATGCCGGCCTCCACACAGGCCCGGACCAGGCGCTCGCCAGGGTCGGAGAGCCCGGGCATGCCGGCGTCGGAGACCACCGCCACATCCGTCCCCGAGCGCAGGGCCTCGAGCAGCTCGGCGGTCCTGCGGGCCTCGTTCCCCTCGAAGAACGAGAGGGTGCGGGCCCGGATGCCGAAGCGGGAGAGGAGGGCCCGGGCCCGACGGGTGTCCTCGGCCGCCACCAGGTCCACGGCGGCCAGCACCTGCCTGGCCCGGTCCGAGAGGTCGCCCAGGTTCCCGATGGGCGTCCCCACGAGGTAGAGGGTCCCGGCCACGACGCCATGGTCCCACGGCCCCGGTCCCCGGCACGACCCCACTGGCGCCGACGCCTCACGTACCATCGCCCCGATGCGCGCTCTCGTCCGCCTCCTCGACCGGCCCGCCGTCGCCCTGGCCGCGGTGGCCCTCGTGGCCGCCGTGCCCCGCTTCTGGAACCTGGGCACGCCCCCCGGGCGCATCTTCGACGAGGTCTACTACTCGAAGTCCGGGTGCCTGTTCGTGGGCTTCTCCCCCCGGCAGTGCGGCATCCGCACCGACGACGAGCGCTACTGGGTGCGCACCCGGGGGGACACGGGGGCCTGGGTCCACCCGCCCCTGGGCAAGTGGGCCATCGGCCTGGGCGAGCTGGCCTTCGGCCCCGACGCCTTCGGGTGGCGGGTCGCCGCGGCGGTGTTCGGCACGCTCTCGGTCGTCGTGACGGCCGGCGTCGCCCAGCTCCTGTGGGGCAGCGCCCTGTGGACCTTCACCGCCGGCCTCCTCCTCGCCACCGAGCACCTGTCCTTCGTCCACTCCCGCATGGCCATGCTCGACGTCTTCGTGGCCTTCTGGATGGGCCTCGCCTTCCTCCTCCTGCTCCTGGACCGCCGCTCCCTGGAGGCCGCCGGGGCCGGGGGCCGCGTCGTGGACCCCGCCCCTCCCGGGCGGACGGCCGGCGTGCCGGCGCCCCTGTTCCGCCCCTGGCGCCTCGCCACGGGCGTGGCCCTGGGCGCCGCCGTGGCCACGAAGTGGTCGGGCCTCACCGCCGTGCTCGGGGTCGGGCTCCTGTCCTTCGCCTGGGAGGTCGAGCGGCGGCGGGGGGCCGGCCTCCGGCGGCCCACCTGGCGGGCGGTGCAAGAGGAGAGCTTCGGCATCGTCCTCTCCTTCCTCGTGGTCCCGGCCCTCGTGTACGTGGCCTCCTACGCCGGCTGGTTCGTCCGCTTCGGCCTGCACCCCGGCGAGTGGCTGCGGATGCAGACCGACATCGCCACCTTCCACCTGAACCTGAAGACCGTCGACGAGTCGGGGAAGCCCATCCACCCGTACATGTCGCAGGCCTGGACGTGGATCCTGGACTGGCGGCCCATCCTGTACTTCGCCGAGTACGACGACGGCGTCCGGCGGGTCGTCTACGCCCTGGGCAATCCGGCCGTCTTCTGGGGCAGCCTCCTCGCCGTCCCCTACGCCGCCCTCGCCTGGTGGCGCCGGGGGGACTGGCGGGCCGGCTTCGTCCTGGCCGCCGCCCTGTCGCTGTACCTGCCGTGGCTGCTCGTCTCCCGCCCCCAGTTCATCTTCTACATGGTCCCCGTGGTGCCGGCCCTGGTGCTCGTCGCCGTCCACGGCCTGCGGGACCTGGCCGGGGCGCGCCTGTTCGGGTCCCGGTCCCGGCCGTGGCTGCCGGTGGCCGTGGGCCTGGTGCTCCTGTCCGTCGGCCTGTTCGCCTTCTTCTGGCCGGTCCTCACCGGGCTGCCGGTCACCGACGCCCAGTTCCAGCTCCGTTCCTGGTTCCCCACCTGGGTGTAGCCCGGTGGCCTCCCGCACCCACGTCCGGATCGAGATGCCCGACGGGGTCCGCCTGGCGGCCACCCTGTACCTGCCCCCGGGCCACGGCCCCTGGCCAGCGGTCCTGGAGGCCCTCCCCTACCGGAAGGACGATGTCACCGCCGCCGACCGGACCGAGTACGAACGCCTCGCCGGCGCCGGCTACGCCGTCTGCCGACTCGACCTGAGGGGGACGGGGTCGTCGGAGGGGGTGGCCGAGGACGAGTACCCGCCCACGGAGCGGCGGGACCTGGCCGAGGTCATCGCCTGGCTGGCCCGCCAGGAGTGGTGCACGGGCCGCGTGGGCGTGTACGGCACCTCCTACTCGGGGTTCAACGCGCTCCAGGTGGCCATGGAGCGACCGCCCGCCCTCCGGGCAATCGTCTCCGTCTTCGCCAGTGACGACCGCTACGCCGACGACGTGCACTACGTCGGCGGGGCCCTGAAGGCCCTGGACCTCCTCGACTACCCCCTCTCCATGGTGGCGATGAACGCCCTGCCCCCGGTCCCCACGGTCTTCGGCGAAGGTTGGCGAGAGGAGTGGGAACGGCGGGTCCACGCGAACGAGCCCTGGCTGCTCCGGTGGATCGAGGAACAGACCTTCGGCCCCTACTGGCAGCAGGGGTCCCTGCGGCCCCACTACGACCGGATCCGGGCGGCCACGATGCTTGTGGCGGGGTGGGCCGACGGCTACACCAACATCGCCCTCCGCGCGGCCGAGGGGCTCCGCTGCCCCTGGCGCCTGGTCATCGGCCCCTGGGCCCACGCCTCCACCGAGACCTCCCTGCCCGGGCCCGACGTGGACCTGCTGCCCGAGCTGGTCCGGTGGTGGGACCGATGGTTGAAGGGGGTCGACAACGGGGTCGACCGGGAGCCCCCCATCGTCGTCTTCGCCCGGCGTCCCACCCGGCCGGAGCCGGACCTGCCCGAGGTCCGCGGGGCGTGGCGGTACGAGCCGGCCTGGCCCGCCGAGCGGCTGCGGGAGCGGGCCCTGCCCCTGGCCGCGGCCCGGGGGCCGGCCGGCCCCGACCGGCTGGAGGCCCGGGGGGACGTGGGGTGGACGGCCTGGATCTCCTGCGCCGGCCACCTCCCCTTCGGCCAGCCCCAGGACCAGCGTCCCGACGAGGCCTTCTCCCTCTGTTACGAGTGGGGACCCCTGGAGGAGGAGCTGGAGGTGCTCGGCCACCCCCGTCTGGAGGTCACCGTGGCCTCCAGCGCCCCCGTCGCCTACCTCTCGGCCAAGCTCTGCGACGTCTTTCCCGACGGCACCCCCGCCCTGGTCACCCGCGGCCTGCTGAACCTCACCCACCGCCGGTCCCGGGAACGGCCCGAGCCCATGGAGCCGGGGCGGTGGGAGCGGGTCGAGCTGGAGCTGGACGTCACGTCCTGGACCTTCGAGGAGGGCCACCGGATCCGCCTGGACCTGGCCGGCACCGACTGGCCCAACGCCTGGCCGCCCCCCGGCCCCGCCACCCTCACGGTGGACCGGGCGGGCGCCGTCCTCCGCCTGCCGGCCCTCCAGGGGCCATCCCCGGTGACCGAGGTGCCCTCGCTGCCACCCTCCACCCGGGAGCAGGAGCGGGCCCCGGGCCCCGACGGGCCCGGAGGCCCCCTGGTCTGGCGCGTGGAGCACGACGTCCTGGGGCGCGAGACCCGGGCGGTCATCGGCCTGGGCTCGGAGGAACGGACGCCCGAGGGCGTCCGGGTGGCCTTCCGGGAGGAGGGGGCGGTGGCCGTCTCCACCGAGGACCCGGCCCGAGCCCGGGCGGAGGGGCAGGTCTCGTACGAGCTGGACTACCCGGAGGCCCGGGTCGCGGCCGTGGCCACCGAGCGCCTCGCGAGCGACGCCGGCACGTACCACCTGGAGCTCGCCCTGGAGGTCTCCGAGGACGGCGAGGTCCGGTGGAGGCGGCGCTGGGAGCGGCGCTTCCCGCGCCGACTCCAGTAGCCCCCGGCCAGCCGGCCCCGAGCCCCGTCCGGTCAGGGGAGCTCGACCCGCAGTGACTCCCCCCTCTGGAGGCGCCCGTAGTCGCCCCTGCCGAAGTGCCAGGCCACCAACCGGTCGGGCACCAGGCGGAGCACCACCCGGTCCGGCTCCTTGAGCGCGCCCGCCAGCCACCGGCGCCCCTCCGCCTCCCCGTAGCGCACGGCGATCCGCTCCAGCCACCGGCGCCGGTCACGGGTCCAGACCTCGGGCCGGCCGTAGGCGACCACCGCCCGGAAGGGCCGCTCCTCGCTGGCGATGGAGACGGCCACCGGCGACCCGGCGGCGACGTCGGCCCCGGTGCGCCGGGCCGCGAGGCGCGTGGTGAACCACAGGGCCCCGTCGGCGTGGAGGAACCAGACGGGGCGGACCCTGGGCCTGCCGTCGGGCCCCAGGGTGGCGAAGTGGGCCAGGCGGGGCTCGGCGAGGAAGGCCCGGAGCTCCTCTCCCGCAAGCGGCACGCGCCACCTCCTCTCTCCCGACCCGGCCCTATCCTGACGGGTCCCCGCCGGCCCGTCTGCTACCGTGGCCTGGAGGCACCCCGATGCCCGATGGCCACCACGTCCCGACGGGGAGGGCCCGCTGGTGATCCCGCGCCTCTCCGACGCCGTCGTCCTGGGGGCGGGCACCATGGGCGCGCAACTCGCCTGCCTCCTGGCCGGTGCCGGCGCCCGGGTGCGGCTCCTGGACCTCGACGCCGACCTGGCCGCCCGAGGCCTGCAGCGGGCGGCGAAGGCCCGGCCCACCGCCCTCTCCCACCCCGCAGACGCCCGCCGGATCGCCGTCGGGAGCGTCGACGAGCTGTCCGAGGCCGTCGCCGGGGCCGGCTGGGTGCTGGAGGCGGTGGTGGAAGAGATGGAGGCCAAGCGGGCCATCCTGGCCAGGGTCGACGAGGCCCTGGCCGGCTGCGGGGAGCCCCCCATCGTGAGCACGAACACGAGCGGCCTGTCGGTCCGCGCCATGGCCGAGGGCCGCTCCGATGCCTTCCGCCGGAACTTCCTGGGCACCCACTTCTTCAACCCGGCCCGGTACACGCGCCTCGTGGAGCTCGTCGCCACCGCCGACACCGACCCCGGCGTCCTGGCCCGGGTCGAGGACCTGGCCTCCCGGCGCCTGGGCAAGGGCACCGTCCGGGCCAAGGACACCCCGGCCTTCATCGCCAACCGCCTCGGGATCCACGGCGCCCTCACCGCCCTCCGCCTGGCCCTGGAGGTTGGCCTCGGCCCCGACGAGGTGGACGAGCTGACGGGCCCCCTCATCGGCAGGCCCCGCTCGGCCACCTTCCGCACCCTGGACCTCGTGGGCCTCGACGTGGTGGCCGCCGTGGCCGCCCGCTGCCGGGAGGCCCTCACCGACGACCTCGAGCGGGAGGCCTTCGCCCTCCCCGAGCCCCTGCGGGTCCTCCTCGACCGGGGGGCCCTGGGCGAGAAGGCGGGAGCCGGCTTCTACCGCCGGCAGGACGGCGAGGTCCTGGCCCTGGACCTGGCCACCCTGGAGTACCGCCCCCGGCGGCGGCCATCCTCGGCCGCGGTGGAGGCGGCCCGGGCCGAGGGCGACCCGGGGCGGCGGCTGGCCGCCCTCCTCGCCGCCGACGACCCGCCCGGGCGGTTCCTGTGGGGGCTCCTGGCCGCCCACCTCCGCTACGCGGCCGCCGTCGCCGCCGAGGTGGCCGACGACGCGGCCACCGTGGACCGGGCCATGCGGTGGGCCTTCGGCTGGGAGCTGGGTCCCTTCGAGACCTGGGACGCCCTCGGGCCCAAGGCCCTGGTGGCCCGGCTGGAGGCCGAGGGACGGGCTGTCCCCCCGCTGGCCCGCGCCGTGGCCGAGGGACCGGGAACCTTCTACCGGGACGAGGGCCAGCGGGCCCTGCGCTTTGCCACCCTCGAGCACGAGCCCGTGCCGTCCCGCCCGGGGACCCTGGACCCAGCGGAGCGGCGGGCCGCCGCCCGGCGGGCCGGCCACCCGCCGCTCCCCTCCAACGCGGCGGCCTCCCTGGTGGACCTGGGCGAGGGGATCCTCGGCCTCGAGCTGCACGGCAAGATGAACGTCATCGGCCTGGACACCATCGAGATCGTCCTGCGGGCGGTGGAGCTGGCCGCCGGCCACGACGGGCTCGTCGTGGGAACCCGGGCCCACGACTTCTCCGCCGGGGCGAACCTGGCCCTCCTCCTGGCGGCGTCCGAGGAGGAAGACTGGGACCTGGTGGAGGCCGCCGTCCGGCGGTTCCAGGCCGCCGCCCGGGCCCTCCGCGCCGTGCCGGTCCCGGTGGTGGCCGCCCCCCGGGGCCGGACCCTGGGCGGCGGGGCGGAGCTCTGCCTCGCCGCCGACCGGCGCCAGGCCCTGGCCGAGACCTACCTCGGGCTGGTGGAGACCTCCGTGGGCCTGGTGCCGGCCGGCGGTGGCTGCGCGGCCATGGCCCGCCGGGCCGCCGAGGCCCTCCCCGGAGACCTCCCGGCGGACCCCTTCCCCTTCTTCCGGCGGGCCTTCGAGACCGTCGCCCTGTCCCGGGTCTCGGGCAGTGCCGCCGAGGCCTTCGACCTGTGGCTCCTGGCCCCCGGGGACGGGGTGAGCGCCGACCCGGACCGCCAGTGGGCCGATGCGGTGGCCCTGGCCCGCCACCTGGCCGAGGTCGGCTACCGGCCGCCCATCGTGGGGCCCGTCCGGGTCCTGGGCCGCCGCGGCATCGCCGCCGCCGAGGCCCTCACCTACAACGAGCTGGCCGGAGGCCGGCTCACCGAGCACGACCGGCGGGTCGCCCTCGAGCTGGCCCGGGTCATGAGCGGGGGCGAGGTCGCCGAGGGGACCTTCGTGGCCGAGGAGTACCTCCTCGACCTCGAGCGCGAGGCCTTCCTGCGCCTCCTCGGCCACCCCCGCACCCGGGAGCGGATCCGCCATACGCTCAAGACCGGGAAGCCCCTGCGCAACTGAGGGAGGCTGGGATGCGAGAGGCCGTCATCGTGAGCGCGGTGCGCACGGCCGTGGGCAAGGCCCCCCGGGGCGCCCTCCGGGAGACGCCCCCCGAGGAGCTGGCCATGGCCGCCGTCCGGGAGGCCGTGGCCCGGGTGCCCGGCCTGGAGCCGGCCGAGGTCGACGACCTGGTGCTCGGCTGTGCCATGCCCGAGGGGGAGCAGGGACTGAACGTCGCCCGCCACGTGGCCCTTGGGGCCGGCCTCCCGGTCTCCACGAGCGCCATGACCGTCAACCGCTTCTGCGCGTCGGGCCTCCAGGCCATCGCCCTGGCCACCCAGGCCGTGGCCGCCGGGGTCCACGACGTCGTGGTGGCCGGGGGCCTCGAGTCCATGAGCTTCGTGCCCATGAGCGGCTGGCACTTCGCCCCCAACCCGGGCCTGGCGGAGGGCTGGCCCCAGGTGTTCCTGAACATGGGGCTCACCGCCGAGGAGGTCGCCCGCCGCGAGGTCGTTCCCCGGGAGGAGCAGGACCGCTGGGCCCTGCGCAGCCACCGCCGGGCGGCGGCGGCCCAGGACGCCGGCCGTTTCCGCAACGAGATCGTGCCGGTGCGGGCTCGCCGCACGGTCGCGGAGGACGGCCGCCCCAGGGTCGAGACCTTCGTCTTCGACGCCGACGAGGGGATCCGCCGGGACACCGACGAGGGGAAGCTCGCCGCCCTGGCCCCCGCCTTCGCCGAGGGCGGGACCGTGACGGCGGGGAACAGCTCCCAGATGAGCGACGGGGCGGCGGCCCTGGTGGTGATGACGGCGGAGCGGGCCCGGGCCCTCGGGGTCACGCCCCTGGGCCGCCTGGCGGCCTTCGCCACCGCCGGCGTCGCGCCCGAGGTCATGGGCCTCGGCCCCGTCGAGGCGGTGCCGAAGGCCCTGAGACGGGCGGGGCTCGCCCTGGACGACATCGACGTGGTCGAGCTGAACGAGGCCTTCGCCGCTCAGGTGGTGGCCGTGGTGCGGCGCCTCGGCCTGGACGAGGAGCGGACGAACGTGAACGGGGGGGCCATCGCCCTGGGCCACCCCCTGGGCGCCACCGGGGCCAAGCTCACCGTGCAGGTCCTGTCCGAGCTCGCCCGCCGGGAGGCCCGGTACGGCCTGGTGACGATGTGCGTGGGCGGCGGCCAGGGAGCGGCCGGAGTCGTCGAGTGGCTGGGCGGGCGACAACCCGCCCGGGCGGAGCCAGGGGCCGGGGGCTCCGGAGCGGGGACGTAGGAGGGCGGGGTGGCCACCGGGGTCCGGGCGGGCGGCGAGGCGTCCGTGCCCCCCGGGGGCGGGTTCCTGGTGGGGCCCGCCCAGCCGGGGGCCGTCTTCACCCCCGAGCGGCTCACCGACGACCACCGCGCCGTCCGCGCCGCCGTCCAGGAGTTCGTGGAGCGGGAGGTCGTCCCCCGGCGGACGGAGGTGGAGGGGAAGGACTACGCCGTCCACCGGGAGCTCATGGCCATGCTCGGGCGCAACGGTTTCCTCGGGGTCGAGGTCCCTCCCGAGTACGGCGGCGCCGGGCTGGACCTCACCAGCTCCCTGGTGGTGACCGACGCCCTGGGCGACGCCGGGTCCCTGTCGGTGACCTTCGGCGCCCACGCCGGCATCGGCACCCTCCCCCTCCTGTTCTTCGGCACCGAGGAGCAGAAGCGCCGGTACCTGCCGGGCCTGGCGGCGGGGACCACCATCGGCGCCTACGCCCTCACCGAGCCCGAGGCGGGCTCCGACGCCCTGGCCATCCGGACCCGGGCCACCCGCCGCGACGGCGGCTACGTCCTGGACGGGCGCAAGCAGTTCATCACCAACGCCGGCCTGGCGGACCTGTTCACCCTCTACGCCAAGGTGGACGGGGAGCAGTTCACCGCCTTCCTGGTGGAGCGGGACACCCCGGGCCTGTCCGTCGGCCCCGAGGAGCACAAGATGGGGATGGACGGGGCCTCCACCTGCGCCGTGATCCTGGAGGGAGCCCCGGTGCCCGCCGGCAACGTCCTGGGCGAGGTCGGCCAGGGTCACCGGGTGGCCTTCAACGTCCTGAACGTCGGCCGGTTCAAGCTGGCCGGGGCCTGCCTGGCCCGGATGCGCCCGGCCCTGCGCATGGCCACGACCTACGCCAGGCAGCGCCACGCCTTCGGTCGGCCCATCGTGGAGTTCCCCCTGGTCGGGGCGAAGCTCGCCCGCATGGCCGCCGCCACGTACGCCGTGGAGTCCGTCGTCTACCGGGTGGCGGGCCTCATCGACGCCCGCCTGGCCGCCGCCGAGGCGGCGGGCTCGCCCGAGGCCATCCGGGAGGCCCTGGAGGAGTACGCCGTGGAGTGCTCCCTGGCCAAGGTCCTGGGCAGCGAGGAGCTGGGGATGGTCGTGGACGAGCTGGTCCAGGTCCACGGCGGCTACGGCTACATCGAGGACTTCCCCGCGGCCCCCCACTACCGCGGGGCCCGGGTGGACCGGATCTGGGAGGGCACGAACGAGATCAACCGCCTCCTGATCTCGGGCACCCTCCTGCGACGGGCGGCCCGGGGCAGGCTCGACCTCCTCGGGCCGGCCCGGCGGGCCCAGGAGTCCCTCCTCGAGCCGGCCTCCTCGGCCGGCGGGACCGGCCCCCTGGCGGCCGAGGAGACCCTGGTCCAGGGCCTCCGGCAGGTGACCCTGCTCCTTGCCGGGGCGGCCTTCCGGCGCCACGGCGAGGGGCTGGAGGAGGAGCAGGAGGTCCTGGCCGGCCTCGCCGACCTGGCGAGCGCCGTCTTCGCCCTGGAGAGCGCGATCCTGCGGGCCGAACAGGCGCTGGCGGAGGCGGCGGAGGCCGCCGAGGCCCACCTCGACCTCGCCCGCCTGGTGGTGGCGGAGCGGGTCGGCCCCGCCGAGCTCGCCGCCCGGACCCTCGCCGCCGCCCTGGCCGAGGGCGACGAGGCGCGGCTGCTGCAGTCCGGGACCCGGCGGCTGCTGCGCTCGGAGCCCGTGGACCGGATCGCCCTGGCCCGCCGGGTGGCGGCCCGGGTGGTCGAGGCCGGCGGCTACCCGGTGTGACAGTTCCGCCATCAGACCGTGATCCGCGCGTAAGCGCGGCCTGCTGGCACCAAGTGATCTGCTGAAATCGAGAAAAGAGCCTCCTGACCTGGGAAAATGGGGTTGCCAAACGACCCGTGCGGCCCCAGGGAGGAGGCACCTTGCAGGTGAATCGTACCCCGCGGAGGCCCCGGGTTCACGTAACCGCCGACGATCCCAGCCTCACCCCCTTCGCCGGGCTCCTCCACGTCGGGGAGCTTGTCTCCCGGATCGGGCTGGTGGAGGGAATCGACCGCCGGCTCGCCCACCTCAAGCGGCGGCGGAGGGGGCTCTCCCCGGGGGAGTTCCTGGTCTCGGTGGCCGAGTCCCTGCTCTGTGGTGGGGACTGCCTGTCCGACCTCGATGCGCTCCGCTGTGACGAAGCGGGGTCGGCCCGGCGGGCGGTGGCCGAGCCTCCCGCCCCCACCACCGCCGGGCAGTACTTCCGCCGGTTCCGCCTCCCCGACCTGTAGAAGCTGGAGGCGGCCGCGGCCGAGGCGGGGGCGACCCTCGACCGGATGCTCGGCCTCCACCCCGGGGTGGTGACCCTCGACGCCGACTCCACCCACACCGAGGTGTTCGGGCTGGGCAAGGAGGGGGCCTCCTGGAACTACGAGGGCAAGAGGACCTACCAGCCCCTGGTGGTGTTCTGGGCCGAGCGGGGCCGCTCCCTCGCCGCCGACCTGCTCCCAGGAGGCGCCCAGCCCAAGGCCAGGGCCCCCCGGCTCCTCGCCCGGGCCATCAGGCTCCTGCCGGAGGGGGCCACCGAGGTCCGCCTCCTGGCGGACTCCGGGTTCTACTCCGCCGACGTGATCAAGGCCTGCGGGCGGTGGGGGGTCCGGTTCTCCATCTCCGCCCCCCGCCACCCGGGGATGTGGCGGGCCCTGGAGGCCCTGTCCGAGGAGGACTTCCGCCCCGTCGAGGACATGGAGGGGGCGGAGGTGGCCTGCACCACCTACGAGATGCACGAGGTGGGGACGGTGCGCCTCATCGTCCGGCGGGTGAAGGTCGATGCCTCCGCCCTCCCGTCGGTGAAGGGACGCCGCCGCCGGACCGTCCCCCGCGACCAGCTCCAGCTGGCCCTGGAGGGGAAGCTCACCACCGTCTACGCCTACTCGTTCATCGTCACCGACCTGGACGGCGACCCGGTGGAGATCGAGCGGTGGCACCGGCAGCGGGCTGCGGCCGAGGAGCTGTTCAAGGACGCCAAGCTGGGGGTGGGGATGCGCCGCATGCCGATGGGGGATCGGCGGGCAGGCGCGGCCTGGATGCAGGCCTGCCTGCTGGCCCTGTCCCTTTCGTCCATGCTCCATCAGGTGAGCGGGCTCCCCGAGCGGGCCCAGGGGAAGCGGCTGCGCCGGGAGCTCATCCGGGTACCGGGGCGCCTGGTGCGGACCGGCCGCCGCCTGATGCTCCGGCTGCCCGAGGCGCTCGCCCCGGCGGCGCTCTTCGTCGGCTTGTACGCCACCCTTCGCACCCTCGGCCCGCCGGGCTGACGAGCCCGACTCCCTGGCTGCCTCACCCGCCGGTCCTGCAGGCATCTCCGCCCTCCGCCACTGCGCCATCGAAGGCTGCCCCGTGGCGATGCCTTCGCCACCGGCCACACCGGCGGGGTCCCTCCCCATGCGCCGGAGCCGCTCCACCGCCCCAAGCACGCGGTTCATGCTCCTTACTCACGGATCTGGGTCAGAAGCGGCAGGATCGCCCGTCCGGGACGGGCGGAGGGCTCAGGCCCGCCCGGCGTCCATGCGGAAGCCCAGCGACAGCCGGGTCCCGCGCCGGGGCCCCTCCACCAGGTGGAAGGGGCGCCCGTCCCGGAGGCCCGCCAGGCCCGGGCCGCGGAGCAGCACGAGGTCGCCCGGGCCGACCCACCAGGCCTGGACGACGTCGCCCGCGTCCCGGCTCCTGCAGACCGCGAACCTGGCCCGCCCGTAGACGGTCACCACCACCACGAGCCGCCGGTACCGGCGCCCGTCCAGGTGGGGGGTGATGCCGATGGAGCCGTGCCGGTAGCGGGCCACCCCTACCTCGTTCGGCATCCACGTCCTGAGCCCACGGACCCCCCGGCCCTCGGCCCGGACCCGCCGGGCGAGCTCCCCTCGGAGCTCCCGGACGAGGGGAAACCCCTCCAGGGGCCCCACGAGGTCGTAGCCCTCGATCTGCTGGCGAACCTGGCCGAACCGCTCCCGGAACGGCCGGAAGGGCCCGGCGTCGACCTCCCGCCGCAGGCGGCGCCGGAAGCCCTCGTCCAGGGCCCGGGGCACGTGGGCGAAGCCGTGGGCGGCGGCCCGGCGCAGCGGGCGGGCGAGGTCGAGCCCGGCGGCCAGCGCCCCCATCAGGCGAAACCGGGAAGGCGGTCTCGGAACAGGATGAAGCCGAGGCCGGCCCCTACGTTCAGCACGAAGTGGGCGACCACCAGGGGCCAGGCCCGACGGGTCCGCAGGAACACCAGGCCGAACAGCAGCCCCAGGGCCAGGTTGCCGGCGAACCCACCGAAGCCCTGGTAGAGGTGGTAGGCCCCGCGCAGCAGCCCGCTCGCCCCCATCGCCCGCAGGTCGCCCCACCCGATCTGCCTGAGGCGCGTGACGAGGTAGGCGACGACCACCACCTCCTCGGTGAGGGCCGACTCAACGGCCCGGAGGAGGAGGACCGGCACCGTCCACCAGTGGCCGAGGGGCGGCGTGGGCACGACGAACCGGTTCGCCCCCAGGGCCACGGAGCCCAGGTACACGCCGAGCCCGGCGGCCCCCACGACGGCCGCCAGGGCGGCGCCCCCCAGGAGGTCGCGGCGGGGATCCCCCCGGGCGAGGCCGATGGCGCCGGGGCCCTCGTCGCTCCGCCGCAGGAGGTGCAGGACGAGCCACACCGGCGCCAGCCCGAAGACGACGCCGGCCAGTTGCCGGGCCAGGCCCACCTGGGGCACGGTGGCCACGACCTGCCCGGCGATGGGCCGCTCCAGGAGGCTGATGACGGCGAAGACCGCGCTGGCGAGGAAGGAGAGGGAGAGGACGACGAGGACCTCCTCCCGCAGGGTGACGGCGGAACGGACCGGCGGCGCCGACGGCGCCATCACCTCGCCGCCCCGGTCCCGCGAACCCACGCCTCCACTCTACGGCCGCCACGGACCGGGGCCGGTCAGGGCGGCCGGCCGCGGAGGCCCTCTAGGAGCGTGCTGATTTTCTCGCCGTAGCTCCCCTCGGGGGGGGCAG
>CAYVCH010000041.1:0-13330 GCA_964449755.1 uncultured Actinomycetes bacterium | reverse complement strand
GCCCGTGGGACCTGACCGCCGGGACCGCTGAACGCCCCGGCTCGCATCGCCCCTTCCGGGCGGCCCGGGGGCCTGACGCGCCGGGGCCGGTGGGTGGTAGCGTGCGAGGTCCATGGACGAGCACGACCCCGGGTTCTGGCCCGCGGTGCTCTCCCGCCTCGCCTCCGGGCGGGGCCTCACCGTGGACGAGGCCGCAGCCGCGATGCGCGGCATCATGGGGGGCTCCGCGACGCCCACCCAGGTCGCGGGCTTCCTCATGGCCCTGCGCGCGAAGGGGGAGACCGTGGACGAGCTCGAGGGCCTTGCCCGCACCGCCCTTGAGCTGGCCAGTCCGGTGGAGGCCCCGGGCGGGGTGGTCGACACCTGCGGCACCGGCGGCGACGGGACGGGGACCTTCAACATCTCGACCCTGGCCGCCATCGTGGTCGCGGCGGCCGGCGTCCCCGTGGCCAAGCACGGGAACCGGGCGGCCTCCTCCCGGTGCGGCTCCGCCGACCTCCTGGAGGCCCTGGGCGTGCGCATCGACCTGGGGCCCGAAGGGGTGGCCCGCTGCCTGGCCGAGGCAGGCATCGGGTTCATGTTCGCCCCCGTGTTCCACCCCGCCGCCGCCCACGCGGCCCCCGTCCGACGGGAGCTCCGGGTGGCCACCGTCTTCAACTTCCTCGGGCCCCTCACCAACCCGGCCCGGCCCCGGGCCCAGGTGGTGGGGGTCTCCGACCCCAGGATGCTCCCACCCGTGGCCGAGGTCCTCGCCCGCCGGGGCGTCCGGGCCAGGGTCGTCCGGGGAGGGGACGGGCTCGACGAGCTCACCACCACCGGACCCTCCACCGTCTACGAGGTCGAGGGCGGGGAGGTCCGGGAGGGGGTGCTGGACCCGGCGTCACTGGGCCTGCGCCGCGCATCCCCGGAGGAGCTACGGGGAGGCGACGTGGAGCGGAACGTGGCCATCGCCCGGGCCGTCCTCGCCGGGCAGCGCGGCCCCCACCGGGACGTGGTGCTCCTCAACGCGGCGGTGGCCCTGGAGGTCGCCGGTCGGGCTTCCGGGCCCGGAGAGGGAATGGCCCTGGCCGCCGAGGCCATCGACTCCGGGGCGGCGGAAGCCCTCCTGGAGCGCTGGGCGGAGGCGTCCCGGGCGGCCGCCGGGGAGCGGTAGCATCCCCGCGATGATCCTCTCCGACCGCAGCATCCGCGAGGAGATCGAGGCCGGCCGCATCGTGATCGACCCCTTCGACCCGACCTGCCTCCAGCCCTCCTCCGTCGACCTCCACGTGGACCGGGCCTTCCGCGTCTTCGCCAACTCCCGCTACCCCTACATCGACGTCAAGACCGAGATGCCGGACCTGACCGAGCTCGTGGAGGTCCCCCAGGGGGAGGCCTTCATCCTCCACCCGGGCGAGTTCGTCCTGGGCTCCACCCTCGAACGCGTGCGCCTGCCCGACGACCTGGTGGCGCGCCTGGAGGGCAAGTCCTCGCTGGGGCGGCTGGGCCTGCTCATCCACTCCACGGCGGGCTACGTGGACCCTGGCTGGGACGGCTACCTCACGCTGGAGCTGTCCAACGTGGCGAACCTGCCCATCACGATCTACCCGGGGATGAAGATCGGGCAGATCTCCTTCTTCCGCCTGACCACGGCGGCGGAGGTCCCCTACGGGTCGGGGGCCGCGGGGAGCAAGTACCAGGGACAGCGAGGACCGACGGCCAGCCGCTTCTTCGAGGAGTTCCGCGCCGAGCGGCGGGCGGAGCCCAGGACCTGACCGGCCCCGTCCCGGGCCCCGCCCGCCGGTCCCTGGGGGGCCATCAGGCCCCGGCGGCCCGCTCCGGGGGGGCGTCCGCGCCGAGGCGGGCCAGGACCCGGCGCGCCGCCTCCGCCACCTCGGGCACGGGGTCCCGGAGGGCGCATCGGCGCACGGCCTCGACGACCCGGGCGTCCCCCAGCGTCGCCATGAGCCGTAGGGCCTGGACCCGCACGCCGGGCTCGGGGTCGGCCAGGGCCCCGACCAGCGCGTCCGGAGCCCCTTCGTCGCCGACGGTCACCAGGGCCCGGAGGGCGGCGAGGC
This sequence comes from uncultured Actinomycetes bacterium, assembly GCA_964449755.1. Lineage (GTDB taxonomy): Bacteria > Actinomycetota > UBA4738 > UBA4738 > HRBIN12 > CAYVCH01. The sequence continues at coordinate 11,273 of CAYVCH010000041.1, read as the reverse complement.
GCTCTTCGGGGTCCACGGCCCGGAGGCGCTGTCGCAGCCGGGGGCGGCCATCGGCCTGATCCAGGAAGCCGACGACCTCCGGCTGCACTTCGGGACTCGCCCGGAGCAGCACGTCCACCAGGAGCTCGGGGGCCGCCACGCCGACCTTCGCGAGCACCGCCCTGGCCTGCTCGCGGAGGTCCGGCCGGCCCAGCAGCCCGGCCAGGCGCGCGGCCACGCCCGGGGAGCGCCAGTGGGCCAGGACCTCGTCGGCGGCCTCGCGGACTGACGGGTCGGGGTCCTTCAGGGCCGTCACCAGGAGGGACAGGGCGGCCTCGTCGTCCACCCGGCCGAGGGCCCGCGCTGCGGCGATGCGGGTCGACGGACTCGGGGCGCTCAGGTCCCGCCCCAGGGCCTGCAGGGCCTGACCGGGCTGGCGGGGTTCGTCGCCGGCCCGGTGGGCGGCGCCATCGGTCCCGGCGCCGTCCGGGCGGCGGTCGGCGGCCCCCTCGAGCCGGGCGTCCCGGCCGGCGGCCACGTCGGCGTCCCCTCCGGGTTCGCCGGCCCCCTCGGCCATGGCCCGCAGCGTGCGGTACCAGTGGGGCTCGTAGGCCTCCCGCTCGACGGGCCCGCCGAGGGCCCGAGGCCGGCCGTCGGGGGTCGCCTCCGTTCGGTCCCTGGCGGCGTCCTCCGCCTGCCGCTCGTCCGGGTCGTGGCTGTCCGCGCCCACGGCTCCCCCCATCCCCCGCTACCGGTGTGCTTGCTTGAGCTGGTCGCCGGCGGGGTCCGCCCCACCGGAGGGAGGCCCGATGCCCATGTGCACGGCGGCCATGGCCGCCTGGGTCCGATTGGTGACGCCCAGCTTGCGAAAGATGGCCGCCAGGTGGGCCTTGACGGTCTTCTCGGACAGGTACAGGCGCTGGGCGATCTCCCGGTTGCTGCGGCCCTCCGCGAGCAGGGCGAGGATGTCCTGCTCGCGCTGGGTGAGGTTGAACTCCGACCTGCGCGGACCCTCGCCGGCCCCGGAGCCGTCCACGTCCTCGAACAGGTTCTGGATCACCCGGGGGGACAGGACGTTGCCGCTCCCCGAGAGGGCCACCCTGATGGCCTGGCTCAGGTCCTCGGGGGTGGCGTCCTTCAGCATGTAGCCCGCCGCCCCCTCCGCCAGGGCCCGGCGGACGTACAGGGAGTTCTCGAAGCTGGACAACATGACGACGGGGACGTCGGGCCACTCGGCCTTCATGGCCCGGAGCAGCTCCAGGCCGTCCAGGTCCGGCATGCGCACGTCCACCAGGGCGATGTCCACCGGGTCCTCCCGCATGAGCCGGAGGGCCTCCTCCGCTCCGGCCGCCTCGACCACCTCGGCGTCGGGAAAGCCCTCCCGGACCACGTACGCCATCCCGCGGCGGACCAGGGCGTGGTCGTCGACGATCATGATCCTCACGGCCTGTCTCCTCGCTCACCGGCGGGCGGGCGTCGCGCTGCCACGGGCAGGCGGGCCTCGACCCGCGTTCCGCTCCCGGGGGACGAGTGCACGGCGAGGGCTCCCCCCAGTTCCTCCACCCTGCGCCGCACCAGGGCCAGACCGAAGTGGCGTCCGCCGGTGGCGGTGGCCGGGTCGAAGCCCTGCCCGCCGTCCCGCACCTCCACCCGCAGCTCGCCGTCGTCGGCCGCGAGCTGCACGTCGACGTCGCGGGAGGCGGCGTGCTTGGCGACGTTGGTCAGGCCCTCCCGGAGCACCGTGTCGGCAGCCTCGAGCACCGAAGGGGGCACGGCGTCGAGGTCACCCTGGACGCTGATGCGGGGGACCAGCCCCCACCGCGCCGATGCCCCCAGGACGGCGGCGAGGAGGGCCGGCCCGGGCCCACGCGCCCTCCCGGCCGGGGAGCCGCCGGCCTCGTCCGACAGCTCGGCCAGGAGCTCCCGCAGGTCGGCCAGGGAGCGCCGCAGCTCGGCGGCCACGGCCTCCACGGAGGCGGCGGCCGCCCCCGCGTCGTGGGCGATGCGGGGCCCGAGCGTCTCCAGCTCGAGCACGGCTGCCGTCACGGCCTGGAGGAGGCCATCGTGGATCCGGCAGGCCCAGCGGGTCCGCTCCCGCCGCAATCCCGCCTCGGCCAGCCCGCGACTCGTCTCCAGGGCCGCGACGGCCACCCCCACCAGGTCGGCCACGGCTCGGAAGGCCTCCCGCGAGATCGACGGCGGCTGGCGCCACGTGGCGGCCAGCAGCTCGAGGCCCGGGGCGCCGGCGCAGGCGGCGACGCGGACGTGGAGGTGGCTCTCCCCCGGCACGGGCCGGAGCCGCCGGGCCGTTCCGTTCCCCCCTCCCCCCTCCACGAAGCGAGCGAGGGCCGTGAGGACCTCCGCCGGCACGGGGGCCGGGGCTGCGGGGTCGGCGGAGGTCACGTCCAGGTCCGGGCCGACGTGGCGGAGGAGGAAGGTCCCCTCGGCCCCCAGGGCCGCCCGCACGGCCCTCAGGACGTCGCTGGTCGCTGGCGGGGGTCCGGCTCCGTCGGCGGCCCCCAGCCGTCCGCGGATGGCGGTGGCGGCGAGCCAGGCCGCCAGGGCCTGGCCGGAGGGGCCGCGCGACCTATCGGGAGGCTGCCCCCTTCCCACGCCGGCGGCCGGCTGCACGCTGGTGGTCGGGCCGCTCACGCTCTGCTCCCCGCTCGGACTTTCGGTCTAGTTCCTCTTTCGGCCGGTGGGGCGGCCGGCTTAACGTTCGGCGGGCAAGGTCGTCGGGGCGGCGGGCCCCGGCGGGCGGCCTACCCCCCGGGCTGGGTGGGGTCCGGCCCGTCGGCCAGGGCGCGGGCCAGGATCTGGGCCAGGTCCAGGACCTCGACCTCGTCCCCCCGGTCCCGGGCCCCGTCGTCCAGCATGACCAGGCAGTAGGGGCAGGCGACGCCCACGGTCTGGGCGCCGGTGGCGGCGGCCTCGTCCATGCGCTCACGGTTCACGCGCTTGCCCACCCGCTCTTCCATCCACATCCGCGAGCCGCCGGCGCCGCAGCACAGGGTCCGCTCGCGGTGGCGGGGCATCTCCACTCGCCGTGCCCCTGGCAGCCGGTCCAGCAGCTCCCGGGGCTCCTCGTAGACCCCGTTGTGCCGGCCCAGGTAGCAGGGGTCGTGGTAGGTGAGGAGGCCGTCCACCGGCCGGGTCGGCCGCAGGCGCCCCGCGGCGACCAGCTCGGCCAGGAACTGGCTGTGGTGGAGGACCCGGTACCGCCCGCCGTAGTCGGGGTACTCGTTGGCCAGGGTGTTGAAGCAGTGGGGGCACCCGGTGACGATGGTGCGGACGCCGGCGGCGTCCAGGGTCGCCACGTTCCGCTCGGCCAGGGTCTGGAACAGGAACTCGTGGCCGAGGCGCCGGGCCGGGTCGCCGGTGCACAGTTCCCGGGGGCCCAGGATGGCGAAGTCGACCCCCGCTCGGTTGAGCAGCCCGGCGATGGCTCGGGTGACGCGCTTGGCCCGGTCGTCGAAGGAGCCGGCGCAGCCGACCCAGAACAGGACCTCGGGCGGTGGGTCCCCCTCCCCGAGGATACGGACCCCGAGCCCCTCGGCCCAGGCCGCCCGCTCCGACTGGGGCAGGCCCCAGGGGTTGCTCGCCGCCTCCAGGTTCCTGAGCAGGGCCCCGGCCTCGGCCGGGAAGCGGGACTCCCCCATCACCAGGTACCGGCGCAGGTCCACGATGTGGTCCACGTGCTCGATGTCCACCGGGCACTCCTGCATGCAGGCGCCGCAGGTGGTGCAGCTCCACAGCACCTCGTCGTCGACGACGTCGGGCACCAGGGGAGTGGTCTGGTGGTCGGCCCCGGACCGGCGGGCGGCGAGGATGCGGGGCCCCTCCTCGAAGAGGTGGTCCCGCAGGTTCATGACCAGGAGCTTGGGCGACAGGGGCTTGCCGGTGTTCCAGGCGGGGCAGGCGGCCTGGCAACGTCCGCACTCGGTGCAGGAGTACAGGTCCAGCACCTGCTTCCAGGACAGGTCCTCCAGGCTCGCGGTCCCGAGACGGAGGGCCTCGACCTCGGCGGCCTCGAGGTCGATGCGGAGGGGGGTGAGGGCCCCCATGGGCCCGGGCTTGTGGAAGAAGACGTTGAAGGCGCTCGTCACGATGTGCAGGTGCTTGGAGTGGGGGATGTAGACCAGGAACCCGAAGATCAGGGCCAGGTGGGACCAGAGAAGCCCCGCCTCGAGCCACCGGAGGGCCCCGGCCGAGAGGTCGCCCACGGGGAGGGAGAGGAGCCGGGAGACCGGCGTCCAGGTGGGAGGGGCCTCGGCGATGCCGCGGGCGATCCGGGCGCCGTTGGCCCCGAGCAAGGTGAGGACGATGGAGAGGATGAGGGCGAGGATGAGGTCGGCCTCCCGCAGGTGGCTTCCCACGAAGCGCTCCGGTCGTCTCACCTTGCGGATGTACAGGGCGAGGCCCACGCCCACGAGGACCAGCACCGCGAAGAGGTCCTGGAGCAGGCCCAGCCACCCCGCCCGGCCGATGAGGGGGAGGGCGAAGGTCTCGTCCACGGCCTGGCCGCCGGCCTCCAGGATGGTGGTGAGCAGCACGAGGAAGCCCCAGAAGATGAAGGCGTGCATGAGGCCGGGGAGGGGCCGCTGCAGGAGCTTGCGTTGGCCGAGGACGACGACCAGCTCGCGGAGGAGCCGGCGGGGGACCTGGTCGAAGCGTGGCGCCGGTCGCCCCATCCGGACCAGGGCGAGGAGCAGCCGGGCCCGCCGCCAGAACAGGCCGCCGGCCAGGCCGACCAGGGCCACCAGCGCGAGGGCGCGGATCGCCATGGGCGTGCCAGTCTACGCCACGGCCGTGGCCGACGCGGCCCCAGCAGGGCGGGCCGCCAGGTGGCGGAGCCCCGAACGGCGCGCGAGCACGCTCCTTGACAATCCTTAGCTCAATCTTTATCCTTGGTTCTAGCTCAACAGAGGCGAGGAGGAACGACCATGGCGCGTGCCGTCGGCATCGATCTCGGCACCACGAACTCCGTCATCGCCGTCCTGGAGGCGGGCGAGCCCGTGGTGATCCCCAACGCCGAGGGGTCCAGGATCACGCCCTCGGTGGTGGGGTTCGCCAAGACCGGGGAGATCCTGGTGGGCGAGGTGGCCAAGCGACAGGCCATCACGAACCCCGAGCGCACGGTCCGGTCCATCAAGCGACAGATGGGGCGCAAGGACTGGTCCCTGGAGGTGGACGGGAAGCGTTGGACCCCCCAGGAGATCTCCGCCCAGATCCTGATGAAGCTCAAGCGGGACGCCGAGGCCTACCTCGGCGACACCATCGACCGGGCCGTCATCACGGTCCCGGCCTACTTCGACGACGCCCAGCGCCAGGCCACGAAGGAGGCCGGCCAGATCGCCGGCCTGGAGGTGCTGCGGATCATCAACGAGCCCACCGCCGCGTCCCTCGCCTACGGCCTGGACAAGCAGCACGACCAGACGATCCTCGTCTTCGACCTGGGCGGGGGCACCTTCGACGTGTCCCTCCTCGAGATCGGGGAGGGCGTCTTCGAGGTGAAGGCCACCCACGGCGACACCCAGCTCGGGGGCGACGACTGGGACCAGCGGGTCATCGACTGGATGGTCCGGGAGTTCAAGAACGCCCACGGCGTGGACCTGTCCCAGGACCGCATGGCCCTCCAGCGCCTGAAGGAGGCGGCGGAGAAGGCGAAGATCGAGCTGTCCCAGGTGGCCGAGACCACCATCAACCTGCCCTTCATCACGGCCACCTCGGAGGGCCCCCTCCACCTGGAGATGAAGCTCACCCGGGCCGAGCTGGAGCGGATGACGGAGGACCTGGTGGAGCGGTGCGTGGGGCCCTTCGAGCAGGCCGTGGCCGACTGGGGCAAGGCCATCACCCAGGTGGACCACGTGATCCTGGTGGGCGGGGCCACCCGCATGCCCATGGTCCAGGCCCTTGTGCGCCGGCTCACCGGGGGCAAGGAGCCCCACAAGGGGGTGAACCCCGACGAGGTGGTGGCCGTGGGGGCCGCCATCCAGGCGGGGGTGCTCACGGGGGCCGTCAAGGACATCCTGCTCCTCGACGTCACGCCCCTGTCCCTGGGGGTGGAGACGAAGGGCGGGATCTTCACCAAGCTCATCGAGCGGAACACCACCATCCCCACCCGCAAGAGCGAGATCTTCACCACCGCCGACGACAACCAGACCACGGTGGAGATCCACGTCCTGCAGGGCGAGGCGGAGACGGTCTTCTCGCCCGGGGTCCGCTCCCTGGGCAAGTTCCACCTCATGGGGATCCCGCCGGCTCCCCGGGGGGTGCCCCAGATCGAGGTGACCTTCGACATCGACGCCAACGGCATCGTGAACGTCTCGGCCAAGGACCTGGCCACCGGCAAGGAGCAGGCCATGACCATCACCGGCGGTACGGCCCTCCCCAAGGAGGAGATCGAGCGGATGATCAAGGAGGCCGAGCGCTTCGCCGAGGAGGACCACCGGCGCCGGGAGGCGGCGGAGGCCCGCAACGCCGCCGACCAGCTCTCCTACCAGGTGGACAAGGCCCTGGCCGAGTGGGGTGACAAGGTGCCCCAGGCCGACCGCGATGAGCTCACCCGGGCCAACGGGGAGCTGAAGGAGGCCCTGAAGGGCGACGACGTCGAGCGCATCAAGGCCGCCACCGACCGCACCATGCAGGTGTTCCAGCGGATCGGCCAGGCCATGTACCAGCAGGTGCAGGCCCAGCCCCGGGCGGCCGCCGCGGGCGGCGGGGAGACCACGGGTGGGGGCGGCGAGGACGTCGTCGAGGGCGAGATCGTCGACGAGGGAGGTGGATCGTAGATGGCCACGAGGTGGGATCCCTTCCGGGACCTGCTCACCATCCACGACGAGCTGAACCGGCTCTTCGGCCGGACCTTCGGGGTGGCCGGGGGCGCGGCGCCCGGGGCCTGGGCGCCGCCCCTCGACGCCTACGAGACGGCGGAGCGGTTCGTGATCGTCGTCGAGCTGCCCGGCGTGGAGCCCGACGACGTCGAGGTACGGGTGGAGGACTCGACCCTCACCGTCCGCGGGGAGCGGCGGTTCTACGAGGGGCTCGAGGAGGAGGCCTTCCACCGGGTGGAGCGGCGCTTCGGGCCCTTCGCCCGGTCGGTCACCCTCCCCGCCACGGCCGACACCGACCGGGTCGAGGCCACCTTCGACAAGGGCGTGCTCACGGTGGAGGTGCCGAAGGCCGTCGAGGTGCGGCCGAAGCGCATCACGGTGAAGGCGAAGCGGTGAGGCGCGCCGAGGGAGACGTGGGCCAATGACCGAGCACAAGGCTGCCGACGAGGGTCGCGAGGAGCGGCCGAAGGTTCGGGTGGTGGATCGCCGGCGGGTGCGGGCCGACGAGCCGGGGGCCGGGGCGACGCCCGAGGCGCGGGCCGAGCTGCCGCCGGAGACGCCGGCGGACCTGGAGGAGGAGCTGGCGGCGGCCCGCCGGGAGGCGGACGAGTACCGGGATCACCTCCAGCGGCTTCAGGCGGAGTTCGAGAACTACCGCAAGCGGGTGGTGAAGGAGCAGACCCGGGCCGTCGAGATGGCCGCCGAGCCCCTGCTCCGGCGCCTCCTGGAGGTGCTGGACGAGTTCGAGCTCGCCCTCATGGCCGCCGAGCAGCGGCCCGACTTCGACCGGTTCCTCCACGGCGTCGAGCTCGTCTACGCCAAGTTGAAGGACGTCCTGAAGGCCGAGGGGCTCGAGCGCATCGAGGCCGAGGGCCGGCCCTTCGACCCCGAGCTGCACGAGGCCCTCATGCAGACCGGGGAGGGCGAGGGCGAGCCCGTCGTCGCCGACGTCCTCCGGCAGGGCTACCGCCTGCGGGGCCGGGTCATCCGTCCCGCCGGGGTCCGGGTGACCCGCGCACCACGGGACTGAGGCCCGGAGGCGACCGTGAACGGGGACGTCCAGCGCGAGTGGTTCGAGAAGGACTACTACCGGGTCCTGGGCGTCCCCAAGAACGCCTCCCAGGCGGAGATCAAGAAGGCCTACCGACGCCTCGCCCAGCGGTACCACCCCGACGCCAACCGGGGGAGCAAGGAAGCCGAGGAGCGGTTCAAGGAGATCTCCGCCGCCTACGACGTCCTGGGGGACGAGGCGAAGCGGAGGCGGTACGACCAGGTCCGCGAGATGGTCTCCTCGGGCTTCGGACCCGGCTTCGGCCGTGCCGGGGCCGGGGGTCCCAGGGTCCGCTTCGAGGACCTGGGGTTCGACCTGGGCGACCTGGGCGACCTGTTCAGCGTCTTCACGGGGGGACCGAGGCGGCGGGCCGCTCGGGGGGCGGACCTGGAGACCGAGGTACGGGTCTCCTTCGAGGAAGCCATGCGGGGCGCGACGGTGCCCGTCCGCATCCAGGGGCCGGCCCCCTGCCCCACCTGTGGTGGGTCCGGCGCCGAGCCGGGGACGGTGCCCAGCGCCTGCCCCCAGTGCCGGGGCACGGGGCTGGTCGAGGTGAACCAGGGGTTCTTCCAGCTCGAGCGGCCGTGCCCCCGGTGTGCCGGCACCGGCCGGGTGATCGACCGGCCCTGCAAGGCCTGCGGTGGCCAGGGGAGCGCGCGCGCGAGTCGGAGCTTCTCGGTCCGCATTCCCGCCGGGGTGAAGGACGGGACCCGGATCCGGCTCGCCGGCCGCGGCGAGCCGGGGCCGCCGGGGACGACCCCGGGGGACCTGTTCGTGCGCGTCCGGGTGGCGGCGCATCCGGTGTTCGGACGCCGAGGCGACGACCTCACCATCGAGCTGCCGATCACCTACCCCGAGGCCGTCCTGGGAGCCAACGTCCGGGTGCCAACCCTGAACGGCGCGGTGACCCTGAAGGTTCCTCCTGGAACCCAGAGCGGGCGCACGTTCCGCATCCGCGGCAAGGGGGCTCCCCGCCGGGGCGGGTTCGGCGACCTGCTCGTCACGGTGCGGGTGGCCGTGCCGACCCGGGTGTCCAGGGAGGAGCGGGAGCTGCTCGAGCGCCTCCGCGAGGTGGAGCGGGAGTCCCCCCGACGCCGCCTGGGCGTGGAGGCGTGACGAACTTCGAGGAGGTTCGACGGTGAAGGATCGGGAGTGGCCCGAGGTCCGGCCCGAGGACCGGGCCGTGTACATCATCAGCGTCGCGGCCGAGCTGGCCGGGGTCCATCCGCAGACGCTCCGGATCTACGAGCGGAAGGGGCTGCTGCGGCCGAAGCGGACGCCCGGCAACACGCGACGCTACTCGGACCGGGACATCGCCCGGCTGCGCACGATCCAGGACCTGACCCAGCGCCGGGGGGTGAACCTGGCCGGGGTGAAGATGATCATGGAAATGCAGGCCGAGCTGGAGCGGCTCCGCCGCCGGACGGAGGAGCTGGAGGCCGAGCTGCGCCAGGCACGGCGGACGGCCCGGCCGAGCCCGGGGACGGGGACCTCTATCCTGCCCCTGCGCAGCCTGGTGAGCCTGCCGTGGCTCGAGGACCTGAGCTGAGGCCGTGACCGGGACCAACGTAGGCCGGGGCTTGCCCCCGGCAACGTGAGGTAGGCCGGGGCTTGCCCCCGGCAAGGTGAGGTAGGCCGGGGCTTGCCCCCGGCGAGGTGAGGTAGGCCGGGGCTTGCCCCCGGCAAGGTGAGGTAGGCCGGGGCTTGCCCCCGGCAACGTGAGGTAGGCCGGGGCTTGCCCCCGGCGAGGTGAGGTAGGCCGAGGACGCCATGGACCTGTCGAAGCTGACACTCAAGTCCCGGTCGGCCCTGGAGGCCGCCCGGGAGCAGGCGGTGGCCCGTAACCACCAGGCCATCGAGCCCGAGCACGTGCTGCTCGCACTCCTGTCCGACCCCGAGGGGGTCGTCTACCCCGTGCTCCAGCGCCTGGGCGTGTTGCCTCGGGCGCTTCGGGACCGGGTGGAGGAGGTCCTCGCCCGCCTGCCCCGGGTCTACGTGTCCGGCCCCGCGGCCGAGGTCCGGCTCTCGCCCGCCACCGTCGCGATGCTGGACCGTGCCTTCCGGGAGGCCCAGGCCCTCACCGACGAGTACGTCTCCACCGAGCACCTCCTCCTCGCCATCCTCGAAGGGGACACGCCGGCGGCCCGGGTGCTGCGGGAGAGCGGAGTGCAGCGCGACCCCCTGCTGGTGGCCCTGGCTGACGTCCGCGGACGGCAACGGGTGACCGACGAGACGCCGGAGGAGAAGTACCGGGCGTTGGAGCGCTACTCCCGGGACCTCACGGAGCTCGCCCGCCGGGGGAAGCTGGACCCGGTCATCGGCCGGGACGACGAGATCCGCCGGGTCGTCCAGGTGCTGTCCCGACGGACGAAGAACAACCCCGTGCTCATCGGGGAGCCGGGGGTGGGCAAGACGGCCATCGTCGAGGGCCTGGCCCAGCGCATCGTCTCCGGGGACGTGCCGGAGTCCCTCAAGGACAAGCGGGTGGTGGCCCTGGACATCGGCGCCCTGGTGGCGGGGTCCAAGTACCGGGGCGAGTTCGAGGAGCGGCTGAAGGCGGTCCTCCGGGAGATCGCCGACAGCGAGGGGAGCATCATCACGTTCATCGACGAGCTGCACACCGTGGTCGGAGCCGGCGCCGCCGAGGGCGCCGTGGACGCCGGGAACATGCTGAAGCCCATGCTGGCCCGGGGGGAGCTCCACGCCATCGGGGCCACCACCCTGGACGAGTACCGGGAGAAGGTGGAGAAGGACCCGGCCCTGGAGCGGCGGTTCCAGCCGGTCTTCGTGGGGGAGCCCTCCGTCGAGGACACCATCGCCATCCTGCGGGGCCTGAAGGAGCGCTACGAGGTCCACCACGGCGTCCGGATCAAGGACTCGGCCCTCGTGGCCGCGGCCGTGCTCTCCAACCGCTACGTCTCTGGCCGGTTCCTCCCCGATAAGGCCATCGACCTGATCGACGAGGCCGCCTCGCGCCTGCGGATCGAGATCGACTCGATGCCCACCGAGATCGACGAGGTCGACCGGCGGATCAAGCAGCTCGAGATCGAGCGGGCCGCGCTCCGCAAGGAGACCGACCCGGCCTCGAGGGAGCGGCTGGAGAAGCTGGAGCGGGAGCTCGCGGACCTCCAGCAGCGGATGGCCGCGATGAAGGCCCACTGGGAGCGGGAGAAGCAGCACGTCGACCGGATCCGCGAGCTCAAGCGCGAGATCGAGCACGTCCGGGGCGAGGCCGAGCGAGCCGAGCGCGACGGGGACCTGGAGCGGGCCGCCGAGCTCCGCTACGGGCGGCTCGTGGAGCTCTCCAAGGAGCTGGAGGCCGAGCAGCAGGCCCTGGCCGAGGTCCAGGCCGAGGGGAAGATGCTGAAGGAGGAGGTCGACGAGGAGGACGTGGCCGAGGTCGTCTCGGC
>CAYVCH010000040.1:0-13408 GCA_964449755.1 uncultured Actinomycetes bacterium | reverse complement strand
GGGATGCCCCGGTAGGCGGGGAGCCACTCCCGGGCGAGCCGCCTGAGGGTCCCGTCGGCCCGGAGCTCGGCCAGGACGGCGTCCACGCAGGGCCGGAGGCGGCTGCCGCCCGGGAAGACCAGCACGTACTGCTGACCGGTGACCACCCGACCGACCACCTGCACCCCGGGGTCCTCGGCGGCCAGGGCCACGGCGGCCGGGAGGTCCATGAGGACGGCTCCCACCTCCCCCGCCCGCAGGGCCGCCGCCGCCTCCGCCGGTCCCCGGTAGGCGAAGGGTCGCCGGTCGGGCCGGATGAGGAGGTCGATGACGGCCAGGCCCCGCTGTCCCGCCAGGCCCCCCAGGACGAGGCCCCGGAGGTCCGCCAGCCGGGCCGCGGTGGCCTCGGCCCCCGCCGGAGCCACCACGGCCTGGTCCAGCCGGAAGTAGCCCCGGGAGAGGTCCGCCCGGGTCTCCCGCTCGGGGAGCGCGACCACCCCGCCCACGTACAGGTCGAAGGGCTTCTCCCCCGGCTCGAAGGCCTGGGCCAGGGGGAGCGCGACCCAGGTGATGTCCGAGGGGTCGAGCCCCAGGCGGCCCGCCACCTCGACGACGAGGGCCGCCTCGAACCCCCGCCCCTCGGCCGGGTCCCCGACGAACCAGGGCTCGCCGGCGGCCCGGTTCCACCCCACGGTGAGGGCGCCAGGCGCCCGAAGGGGGAGGGGGTCGCAGCCGGCCGCGGAACCCTGCCCCTCGCCACCCCCGGCCCGGCCGCCCCCGGCGCACCCGGCGACGAGGAGGGCGAGGACCAGCCCGGCGGCCCGAGCCCCCGACCTCACCGCCGGGGCTCCCAGGAGAAGAACCGGACGGCCAGCAGCATGCCCGCCACCCCCCAGACGGCCACCACCACCAGGTCCCCGGGCCGCAGCCCCGATCCCGAGGTGGTGAAGAAGGCCTCCTGCATGGCGTCGGCGAAGTGGCGGACGGGGAAGGCCTTCCCCAGGACGTCCATCCACAGCGGCGGGTCGGGCGGCAGGACGACGAAGACGTCCGACACGAACAACAGGGGCAGGACCGAGGCGTTCACGATGGCGGGGGCCGCGTCCGCGTTGGGAATGGCCGCGGTGACGGCGAGGCCGAGGGCGGAGAAGGCTCCGGCCCCCACCACCACGGTGAGCGCGAAGGCCGGCAGCGTCCGCACCGGAACCCGGGCGCCGTAGGCGAGCGCCCCGAAGGCCACGCACAGGGCGACGAGGAGGAGTGCCACCAGGACGGCATGCACCACCCGCCCGGCGAGGTAGGTCCCGGGCGGGATGGGCGTGCCCCGGATCCGCTTCAGGACCCCCTCGTCCCGGGCCACCGCGACGCTCATGGCGATGTTCGTGTAGCAGGCGGTGATCAGGGAGAAGGCCGCGATGGAGGGGACGTAGAAGGTCGCCAGGCTCACCGTCCGCCCCGGTCCCACCCGGGCCGTCCCCCCGCCGAAGACCGCCGAGAAGATGACCAGGAACATGAGGGGGAAGGCGAAGGTGAAGAAGGCGGCCGCAGGGTTGCGCCAGAAGGCCCGGTTCGTGTAGCGGACCTGGCGCGCGAGGAGGCGGAGGCCCGTCACGACCGGTCCTCCCGGGTGAGCTCCAGGTAGACCTCCTCCAGGGAGGGCTGGCTCACGGTGAGCCCCTCCAGGACCACCCCCCTGGCCAGCGCCCAGCCCGTCAGCTCGTGGAGGGCGCGGGTGGGGTCGTCGGCCCGGAGCTCCACCCAGCCGTCGGCCTCACGCCGGAGGGGGCCCAAGGTGGCGGGCGGCTCGTCGGCCCCCTCGGGGAGGCGGAACCGGACCCGCACGTCGGCGAGGTGCCGGTCCCCCAGGGTCGCCGGGGGGCCCTCGGCCACGATCCGCCCCCGGGAGATGACGGCCACCCGGTGGGCCAGGGCCTGGGCCTCGTCCAGGTAGTGGGTGGTGAGGAGGACGGTCTTCCCCAGGGAGGCGAGGTCGCTGATCATCCTCCAGGCCCCCCGGCGGGCGGCGGGGTCGAAGCCCGTGGTGGGCTCGTCGAGGAACAGCAGTTCCGGGTCGCCCACCAGGGCCACCGCGACGTCCAGGCGCCGCCGCTGGCCTCCGGAGAGCCGCTTCACCCGCACGCCGGCCTGCTCGGCCAGGCCCGCCAGCCCCAGCACCTCCCCCACCGGACGGGGGTGCGGGTAGTAGCCGGCGAACAGCTCCAGGGTCTCCCGGACCGTGAGGTACCCCTCCAGGGCGGTGGACTGCAGGACCATGCCGACCCGGGCCCGGAGCTCGGGGCCGGCCCGGGCGGGGTCCTGTCCGAGGACCCACACCTCGCCGGCGTCCCGCTGCCGGTAGCCCTCGAGGATCTCCACGGTGGTGGTCTTCCCCGCCCCGTTGGGCCCGAGGAGGGCGAAGACCTCGCCCGCCGCCACCTCCAGGTCGATGCCCCGGACGGCCTCGACGGGCCCGTAGGACTTGCGAAGGCCCCGGACGAGGACGGCGGGCCCGCTCATCGCCCCCCTTCCTCCCCGGCCGTCTCGGAGGGCACGTATCCGCGACGCTTGTCGACGACGTTCCTGAGGGGCCGCCCCGAGACGTACCGATCCAGGTTGTCCAGGAACAGCGCCACCACCCGCTCCTTCCACCCGACGGCGTCCCCGGACATGTGGGGCGAGAGGAGGAGGCCGGGGACGTCCCACAGGGGGCTCTCCGGCGGGAGCGGCTCGGTCTGGACGACGTCCAGGGCCGCTCCGGCCAGGCGCCCCTCCCGCAGGGCGGCCGCCAGCGCCTCCTCGTCGACGGTCCCGCCCCGGCCCACGTTCACGAACCGCGCCGAGGGCTTCATGGCGGCGAAGGCCGCCGCGTCGAACAGGCCGCGCGTGCGGGCGGTGAGGGGCAGGGCGTTCACCACGTAGTCCGCCCCGGCGAGGAGCCTCGGCAGCTCCTCGGGCCCACCGACCCTCGCCACCACCCCGTCGCCGGGCCGGGGGGCGCTCGCCACCCCCTCCACCTCCATCCCCACGGCCCTGGCCAGCCGGGCCACCGCCCGCCCGATGGGCCCGAGCCCGACCACGAGGAGCCGGGCCCCGGCCAGGCGCTCGGTCTCCCGGTGCTCCCAGCGGCGCTCCCGCTGCCAGGCCAGGGTGCCCGGCAGGTCCTTGGCGAAGGCCAGGAGCAGTCCGAGCACGTACTCGGCCATGGCGTCCTCGAAGACCCCGCGGGCGTTCGTGACCACCACGTCGGCCTCCACGAGGGCGGGGAACAGCAGCCGGTCGACGCCGGCGGCGATCGACTGCACCCAGCGGAGGGAGCCGGCGTGGGTCCAGGCCGACCGCAGCAGGTCGCCGTCGGCGCGCCAGGCCAGGACGACCTCGGCCCCCTCCAGCGCCTCGGCCATGGCCCGGACGGTGTCGGCGAAGGCCAGGTCCGCCCGGTCCAGGGCCGCCTCGATGCCCGGCGGGCGCCGCGCGTCGCCGCCCATGACGACCACCCGGGGTCGGCCGGCCGCCCGCCGCCTCGGGGCCCTCATAGCGGACGCCGCCCCGCGAACCCCGCCTCGGGGTCGTGCCAGTGGGCGACCCGGCCCTCCCCCAGCTGCCAGCACAGGAACACGGGACGGCCGTCGCGCTCCGAGGGGAAGTCCACCAGCCCGGTCTCGGGGTCGCGGAGGACGACCCCCAGGCGGGCCAGGGCCAGCAGGTCCTCCCGCAGGGCCCGGAGGCTCGCGAAGTACCCGCGACCGTCCGCCCCGCCACCGTCGGCCCGCACCCGGCCCCCGATCAGCTGCGCCGCGGCCAGCACCTCCCGCCGGGCCCGGCGGATGCGGTCCAGGCGTTCCCGGAGCTCCGGGAGGCAGGCGTTGGCCTCCTCCACGCTGTAGACGCGCTCCTCCGCCACGCCGCGCACGCCCTACAGGCCGAGGATCCCCGGCAGCTCCGCCATGGAGGTGATCCGGGCGCCCACCGGGGCCGCCGGGTAGCGGTCCCGGCGGTCGATGAGGACCGGGAACATGCCGAGGCGGGCAGCTGGCTCCACGTCGAAGGTCGGGTTGTCCCCCACGTAGACGGCCTCGGCGGCCGCCACCCCCGTCCGCTCCAGGGCCAGGCGGAAGATCCGGAGGTCGGGCTTCTCCAGTCCCTCGATGCCGGAGATGACCCGCACGTCGAAGTAGTCGGCCACCTGGAGCCGCTCGAGGAGGCGCTCCAACCAGCCCTCGAAGTTCGAGACGACCCCCAGGGTGAGGCCCGCCCCTCGGAGCCGCTCGAGGACGGGCGGCACGTCCTCGAAGACCCGGTAGTTGGCCAGGTCCGTGAACTCCCGGTACAGGGCCTCGGGGAGCCCGTCCCGAGCGGGGAGCCCCAGCTCGCGCAGGAACAGCTCGTAGACGGAGAGCCAGAAGGCCTGGGAGCGCTCGGGGGAGGTCGTCCACAGCTCGTGCTCCCGGGAGGCCCGGGCGAACCGCTCGGAGAGGACGTGGACCCGCTCCCTGATGGCCTCGGGGCCCACCGGGTGGCCCTCCCGCCGCAGGACCTCCGCGAAGAGGTCGGGGAAGGTGGGGTGCGGGTGCACCAGCGTCTCCCCGGCGTCGAAGAAGACCGCCGCGTACCTCACCGTCCCCCGATGATAGCCTCAGCCCCGCGACGCCCGGGCCCGCAGCTCCCCCCAGAGCCGGTCGACCCTGGCCTCCAGCTCCGCCAGGCTCCCGGCGTTGTCCAGGACGACGTCCGCGGCGGCCGCCTTGTCCGCCGCCGGGAGCTGCGCCGCCAGCCGCGCCCGGACCTCCTCCTCGGCCATCCCCCGGTCCGCCGCCAGCCGCCGGATCTGGGCCTCCTCGGGCGCCGTCACCACCACCAGCACGTCGAAGGCCCGGGCCTGCCCCGTCTCCACGATGAGGGGGGCGTCGAACACCACCACCCGGTCGGTGTCCCGATAGCCCTCCGCCACCTCGGCCAGCCGCCGGAAGACCTCGGGGTGGACGATGGCCTCCAGGTCCCGCCGGGCCGCGGGGTCAGAGAACACCACCTCGGCCAGGGCCCGGCGGTCGATGCCGCCCTCGGGGCCCAGGACGGAGGTCCCGAAGCGTTCCACCACCCGGGCGTGCCCGGGGGTCCCGGGGGCGACGGCCTCCCGGGCCAGCTCGTCGGCGTCCACGACCACCGCGCCCCGCTCGGCCAGCATGCGGGCCACCGTGGACTTGCCGGTGCCGATGCCCCCGGTGAGCCCCACGAGCAGCACGGGCCCCGCGGGCCCTAGGCCCGCCCCTCGCGGCGCTTCAGGTCCTCCAGGATGGCCTCGAGCGAGATCTCTTCCTCTTCTTCGACCTCTTCCGCCGGGGCCTCGGCCGCCGGCTGGACGGCGGCGACCTCCGCTGCCTCCCGGGCGGGTCCGGCAGCCTCCCGGACGGGGGCGGCTGGCGCCGCTTCGGGCTCGACCGTCCCGGGGGCCACCACCGCCTCGGGGGCCACCTCGGCCTCGATCTCCGTCTCCGGCGCCGCGGCCTCCCGCACCTGGCGCATGGAGAGGCTGATCCGTCGGCGGGCCACGTCCACGTCGATGACCCGGACCCGGACGTCCTGGCCCACCGCCAGGACCTCCTCGGGGGAGGCCACGTGGTGGTCGGCGATCTCGGAGATGTGGACGAGGCCCTCGATCCCCTGGGCCACCCGCACGAAGGCCCCGAAGGGCACGAGCTTCGTGACCTGGCCGCTGATGACCTCCCCCGCCCGGTACTTGCGCTCGAACTCCCTCCAGGGGTCCTCCTGGGTGGACTTGAGGGACAGGGAGACCCGCTCCCGCTCCAGGTCCACGTCGAGGACCTCGACCTCCACCTCCTGGCCCACCTGGACCACCTCGCTCGGGTGCTCCACGTGCTTCCAGGACAGCTCGGAGACGTGGACCAGGCCGTCCACCCCGCCCAGGTCCACGAAGGCGCCGAAGTTCACGATGGAGGAGACCTTGCCCTTCCGCCGTTCCCCCTTGCGCAGGGACTCCAGGAACTGCTTCCGGCTCTCGCTCTGGGACTCCTCGAGGAAGGCCCGGCGGGAGAGGACCACGTTGTTGCGGCCCCGGTCCAGCTCGATGATCTTCGCCTCGATCTCCTGCCCGACGAAGGGGTGGAGGTCGCGGACCCGCCGCAGGTCCACCAGGGAGGCCGGCAGGAACCCCCGGAGGCCGATGTCCACGATGAGGCCCCCCTTCACCACCTCGATGACGGGGCCCCGGATGGTGCCGCCCCGCTGCATGACCTCCTCGATGCGGCCCCAGGCCCGCTCGTACTGCGCCCGCTTCTTCGACAGGATGAGGCGCCCCTCCTTGTCCTCCTTCTGGAGCACGAGGGCCTCGATGCGGTCGCCCACCTTCACGACGTCGGCGGGGTCCACGTCGTGGCGGATGGACAGCTCCTTGGCGGGGATGACGCCCTCGGACTTGTACCCGATGTCCAGGAGGACCTCGTCGCGGTCGATCTTCACGACCTCGCCCTCGACGATGTCCCCCTCCTTGAAGTCCCGGAGGCTCGCCTCCACCGCCCGGACGAGCTCCTCCGGCGTGTAGTCCTGTTCCGCCGTGGCCGCGTCGTGTTCTCCGATGACCGATCAGCTCCTTCCCGCGCGCACGCCTCCCCGGCGGCGCACAGGGGGGACCGGGGAAGCGCCTTCGCGACCCGCTGATGGTAGACGGGGCCCGGAAACCCCGTCAACGGCCCGTCCTCGATCCCTGGTGGGGGATGGCCGGCCCGAGCCCGGGCGTTGTCCTGGGATGGTGGAGCACTCCCGCCGGTCGGTCCGGGCCGCAGGGCTCATCCTGGCCCTGGTGCTCACGGCCTGCGCCCGCGGGGGGCCGGGGAAGCCCGACGCCGTCCGGGTCACCGAGGAGGAAGCCGCCCTCGTCGTGGCCGGGGAGCTCGTCCGGCTCTACGGCCTGCCGGCGGACCCCGTCCCGGTGCGGGTGCGCTTCACCCGGGAGGACCTGGGCGGACAGCCCGTCTGGAGGGTGGACGCCGTCGTCGAGGTGACCCTGGACGGGCGGCGGGTCCGGGCGGACTGGACGTTCTGGGTCGGCCAGCGGGACGGCAGGCCGGCCGTCGTCCGATCGGCCGGGCCCGGCCGGACGTGACGCCTCCGGTCCGACCGGGCGTCGCCCGAGGGCCGTCTCCCTCGGGGCCGGCGGTCAGTGGGGGGCCGCCTCGGCCCAGTTGCGGCCCCAGCCGACGTCGGCCCGGAGGGGCACCGAGAGCGGGTAGGCCCCCTCCATCTCGCGGCGCACGAGGGCCGCCGCCTCCTCCACCGCCCCCGCCGCCACCTCGAAGACCAGCTCGTCGTGGACGGTGAGGATCATGGCGCAGGGGAGCCCCGTCGCCGCCAGGGCCCGGTCCACGGCGATCATGGCCAGCTTGAACACGTCACTGGCGCTGCCCTGGATGGGGGCGTTCAGGGCGATCCGCCGCCCCATGTCCCGGACCCGGGGGTTGGTGGCGGAGAGCTCCGGCACGTAGCGGCGGCGGCCCAGGACGGTCTCGGTGAAGCCCTCGGCCGCCGCCTTCGCCACCTGGCGCTCCAGGTACTCCCGGATCTTCGGGAAGCGGGCGAAGTAGGCGTCCATGATCTCCTGGGCCTCGTCGGGGGCGATGCCCAGGCGCTGGGCCAGGCCGTAGGCGTTCATGCCGTAGGCGAGGCCGTAGTTCACCATCTTCGCCCGCCGCCGCAGCTCCGGGTCGACGGCGTCCTCCGGCACCCCGAAGACCCGGGCCGCCGTCGCCGCGTGGACGTCCGAGCCCGACCCGAAGGCCTCCGCCAGCCCCTCGTCGCCGGTGAGGTGGGCCAGGATCCGCAGCTCGATCTGGGAGTAGTCGGCCACCAGGAGGAGCTCCTCGGCAGAGCCAGGGACGAAGGCTGCCCGGATCTGCCGGCCCAGCTCCGTGCGGACCGGGATGTTCTGGAGGTTGGGGTTGGAGGAGGAAAGCCGCCCCGTGGCGGCCACCGTCTGGTTAAAGCTCGTGTGGATCCGGCCGTCGCCGGGGTCCACCAGCCGGGGGAGGGCCTCCAGGTAGGTCGAGTTCAGCTTGTCCAGCTCCCGCCAGGCGAGGAGGGCGTCGATGATGGGGTGCTGGTCCCGGAGCTTCTCCAGCACGCTGGCGTCGGTGGACAGCTGCCCCTTGGGGGTGCGCTTGCCCGGCTGCAGGCGGAGCTTCTCGTAGAGGACCACCCGGAGCTGGGGCGGGGAGTTGAGGTTGAACTCCTGGCCGGCGTGGCGGTAGATGTCCGCCTGGAGGGCCCGCATCCGGTCCCGGACGGCCTCTGCCATCTCCTCCAGGTAGGGGACGTCCAGGGCCACCCCCCGGGCCTGCATGCGGGCCAGCACCGAGGACAGTGGCAGCTCCACCTCCTCCAGCAGCCGACGGAGGCCGGCCTTCTCCAGCCGCTCCTCCATGACCGGCGTGACGAGGGCCACGGCCGCCGCCTCGCCCGCCGCCAGCCGCCAGCCCTCCCCGAAGAGCGGTCCCTCGGCCTCCCCGGCGAGGCCGGCCAGGGGGTCGGCGCCCAGGTAGCGCTCGCACAGGGCCGGCAGCGGGTAGTCGGTGGCCGCCGGGTCCAGCAGGTACCCGGCGAGCATGGGGTCGAAGGCCACGCCGGCCAGGGTGCCCCCGGACCGGGCGACGGTCGTCTCCAGGTCCTTGGCGTCGTGGACCCACTTCGGCCGGGCCGGGTCCGCCAGGTACGCCCGGACCGGCGCGAGGGACGACAGCTCGCAGTGGGCGGCCTGCCCGCCCCCGGCGGAGACGGCGATGCCCAGGGCCCTCCCGGCCCCGGCCTCGAGACGCACCGCCAGGGGGGCCCGCCCGGCGAGGAGGGCCAGCAGCTCCGCCTCGGAGACCCGGCGGAGCTCCAGCTCAGCGGCCTCTACGGCCGGCTTGTCGGCCCGGGCCAGCTCCTCCACCCGCTCCAGGAGGGTCCGGAACTCGAGGGACGTGAACAGCTGGCGGAGCCGCTCCATGTCCCACTCGCCCATCCGCAGCTGCCCGGGGTCCACGTCGAGGGGCAGGTCCGTCTCCAGGCGGGCGAGGTCCTTGTTGCGGATGAGGTCCTCCCCCGCCGCCTCCACGGCCTCCCGGAGTCTCCCCACCAGCTCGCCGGTGCGGGCGAGGAGGGCCTCCACCGAACCGAACTCCCGGACCAGGCGGGCGGCCGTCTTCTCCCCCACCCCCGGCACCCCGGGGATGTTGTCGGAGGGGTCTCCCTTGAGGGCCACGTAGTCCAGGTACTGGGCGGGGGGGAGCCCGAACCGCTCCCGCACGGCCTCCTCGTCGTAGCGGACGATGTCGGAGATGCCGCGCCGGTTGAACAGCACGGTGATCCCGGGGCGGACGATCTGGAAGAAGTCCCGGTCGGCGGTGACGATGACGGCCTCCAGGCCCTGCTCCGCGGCCCGGACGGCGAGGGTGGCGATGGCGTCGTCGGCCTCGTGGCCCGGGAGCCCCACCACCGGCACCGCCAGCGCGTCCAGCACCTCCCGGATGAGCCCGAGCTGCTGGCGCAGCTCGTCCGGGGCCGCCGGCCGCCCGGCCTTGTACTCCGCGTAGCGCTCCAGGCGCACCGTGGGGGCCCCCACGTCGAAGGCCACGGCGACGAGCTCCGGTCGCTCCTCGGCGAGGAGCTTCACGAGCATCGAGGTGAAGCCGTAGACGGCGTTCGTCACCTGGCCGGTGCTGGTGGCGAGATCCGGGGGCAGCGCGAAGAAGGCTCGGTAGGCCAGGCTGTGGCCGTCCAGGAGGAACAGCCGCTCACGGGTGCCCGCGCCCATCGCCCGTATCGTAGTCTTCCGGGCGTGACGGTCCCCGCCGAGCACCCCGCCGCCGGCTACCTGGAGGCCCTCTACGAGATGGCCGAGGAGGCCATCCCGCCGGTGCGGGCCCGCCTGGCCGACTGGATGGGGGTCTCCGCCGCCTCGGTCTCGGAGGCGGTGCAGCGGCTAGTCCGCGACGGCCTCGTGGTGGCCGACGGACGGTTCCTCGCCTTCACCCCGCGGGGTGAGGACCTGGCCCGGACCCTGGTCCGGCGCCACCGGCTCGTCGAGCACTTCCTCATCCAGGTGCTCGGGCTGCCCTGGCACCGGTCCCACGAGGAAGCCCTGCGGTGGGAGCGGGTGATCTCCGACGAGGTGGAGGAGCGCATGGCCGCCCTCCTGGGCGACCCCGCCACCTGTCCCCACGGCAACCCCATCCCGGGCAGCTCCCGGGCCGAGGAACCCCGGGAGCTGGTTCGCCTGCGCGACGCCGGGCCCGGGTCTCGGGTGGTCCTGCGCCGCCTCACCGAGGACCTGGAGCTCGACCTCTCGGTCATGCGTTTCTTCGAGGACAGCGGCCTGGTCCCGGGGGCCGAGATCGAGGTCCGTCGGGTGGCGCCCGACGGCGCCATGGCCCTCCGCGTCGCCGGCCAGGAGGTGGCTCTGGGGGCCCACCTCGCCGACAACCTCTGGGTCGAGCCCGCCCCCTCGGCCAGCGGGGGCCGCACCCGGTCCGGCACCCCCTCGAGTTGACGCGAATCCTACTGTCGGGATAGGATTTCGCCCGTCCAAAGGCAATCCCTTAGGCGCACCTAAGAACAGGAGGGACCCATGGGCGCGGCGTTCCTCATCACCCTGCGGGAGGGCATCGAGGCCGCCCTCATCATCTCCATCCTCCTCGCGTACCTCCGCCACCTCGAGCGCACCGACCGGTTCTGGCTGATCTGGACGGGCACCGCGGCGGCCGTGGTCGTGAGCCTGGCCGTCGGCGGCGTGGTGTTTTCCGTCTCCGGCGAGCTGGAGGAGCCGGCCGAGCAGGTCTTCGAGGGCCTGGCCACCCTGTCCGCCGTGGGGGTCCTCACCTGGATGATCTTCTGGATGCGCCGCCAGGGGGCCCGCCTCAAGGCCGAGCTGCAGCAGCGAGTGGACGTGGCCCTGGCCACCGGGAGCCTCCTCGCCCTGGGCAGCCTGGCCTTCGTGGCGGTCCTCCGGGAGGGGATCGAGACGGTCCTGTTCCTCTTCGCCACCTTCCGGGCCACCGCCGGCGGGGCCGGGGGCGGCGTCGGGCAGGAGGTGGGGGCCGGCCTGGGCCTGGCCGCCGCCGTCGTCCTGGGGTACCTCATCTACCGGGGGGGCGTGCGCCTGAACCTGCGGTCCTTCTTCAAGGTGACCGGCGGGGTGATCCTGATCATCGCCGCCGGGCTGTTCGCCTTCTCCGTCCACGAGCTGCAGGAGGCGGGCTGGCTGCCCTTCCTGTGGGGGCAGGCCTTCGACGTCTCGGGGATCCTCTCCGACCAGGGGGCCGTGGGGTCGCTCCTCCGGGCCCTGGTCGGCTACAACGCCGACCCGACGGTCCTGGAGGTCCTCGCCTGGGTGGGCTACCTCCTGGTCACGGGATTCCTGTACTTCCGGCCGCCCGCGCCGGCCCCGGCGGCGCCGCCGGCCACGGCCGGGGGCGGCGCGCCGGCCGAGGAGCCCAGGCCCACCTCCGAGCGCACGCCCACGTAGGCCCGGGCCCGGAGCCCCCGGCCGGGGGGCGGTAGCATGGGCGCCCAGGAGCGCCGGAAGGAGTGCCCGCCGTGGAGCCCTCGTTCCACATGACCCCCCAGGAGTTCCGCCGCCACGGCCGGGCCGTGGTGGACTGGATCGCCGAGTACCTGGAGCGGGTGGAGGAGTACCCCGTGGCCTCCCCCCTCGCCCCGGGGGAGGTCCGGGCGAAGCTGCCGCCCCACCCCCCCGAGCGCGGCGAGCCCTTCGAGGACGTCCTCCGCGACGTCTCCGAGGTCATCCTCCCCGGGATCACCCACTGGCAGTCGCCGAAGTTCTTCGCCTTCTTCCCGGCGAACAGCTCGGGCCCCGCCGTCCTCGGCGAGCTGCTCTCGGCCGGCCTCGGCGTCCAGGGGATGCTGTGGGCCACGAGCCCCGCCTGCACCGAGCTGGAGACCCACGTCCTGGAGTGGGTCCGGGAGCTGCTCGGGCTGCCCGAGCGGTTCTCCGCCGACGGCCCGGGCGGAGGGGTGATCCAGGACTCCGCCTCCAGCGCCACCCTCTGCGCCCTCATCGCGGCCCGGTGGCGGGCCACCGGCGGGGCCGCGGACCGCACCGGGGTGGACCGGCCCCTCACCGTCTACGCCTCCACCCAGGCCCACTCCTCGGTGGAGAAGGCCGTCCGCATCGCGGGCCTGGGCACCGACCACCTCCGCCTCGTCGAGGTGGACGGGGCCTTCGCCATGCGCCCCGACCGCCTCGAGGAGGCCATCCAGGAGGACCTGGCCGCCGGGGCCACTCCCTGCATGGTGGTGGCCACGGTGGGGACCACCTCCTCCCTGGCGGTGGACCCCCTGCGCCAGGTCGGGGAGGTGTGCCGCCGCCACCGGGTCTGGCTGCACGTGGACGCCGCCATGGCCGGCACGGCCGCCGTGTGCCCGGAGTTCCGGGACATCCACGAGGGGGTCGAGCTCGCCGACAGCTACTGCTTCAACCCGCACAAGTGGATGTTCACGAACTTCGACTGCGACTGCTTCTTCGTGGCCGACCGGGGGAGCCTGATCCGGGCCCTGTCGGTGCTGCCCGAGTACCTCCGGAACGCCGCCTCCGAGTCGGGGGCCGTCGTCGACTACCGGGACTGGCAGGTCCCCCTGGGGCGACGCTTCCGCGCCCTGAAGCTCTGGTTCGTCATCCGCCACTACGGGGCCGAGGGGCTTCGCCACCACGTCCGGCGCCACGTGGCGCTGGCCGGGGAGCTGGCCTCCTGGATCGAGGCCGACCCCGACTTCGAGCTGGCCGCCCCGCCCCGGCTGAACCTCGTCTGCTTCCGCCACCGCGGGGGCGACGAGCTGAACCAGCGTCTCCTGGAGCGGCTGAACGCCTCGGGCGACCTGTACCTCTCCCACACCAGGCTCGCCGGCCGCCTCGTCCTCCGCCTCTGCGTCGGCCAGACCAGCACCGAGCGCCGCCACGTCCAGGCCGCCTGGGCCAGGATCCGGGCCGAGGCGGCCGCCGTCGCGGCCGCCCCGGCCCCGGCCTGAGCCGGGGGCGGCGTCGGCCCGCTCCCCGAGGCTCCGGTCCCGAGGATGTCACTCTTTCTTGCCCCCGGGGACGTCCCCCGCTACCTGCGCCGCTCTTCCGAATCGCTTGCGGCGCAACGACATGCGATCGGTTGACAGGGGCCGGACCCCTGGCTATCGTTCGGCCCGGTCCCAAGCGGCCGCAGGGGCCGAGAGGCCGGGAGGATCCCCCGAGGGGCGGCACCGGGGGCGCGAGCCCTCGGGGGTCGGTCCAGGGGGGTCGGCCGGCGTTCGGGTGACCGGGTCGCTTGGGGCCACCGTGTTGGCGGGTCGAGGGGCCGAGTAGATAACGGTCGCGTATGGGGAAGGCGCGACCGGCTCCAAAGGTTCCTCGACCCGCCTGCCCGTGCCCGGACCC
>CAYVCH010000039.1:3320-13526 GCA_964449755.1 uncultured Actinomycetes bacterium | reverse complement strand
CTAGCCGGGGTCCCCCGGGCTCGCGGGGGAGCGCCTGACTGCAGGTCACGGCCGGTGCGCCACACCGCCGCCCCCCGCGCGTGCATACTCTACGGACCGACTCGAGGGGACGAGCGTGAGCGTCGGAACCGCCTTCCACCCCCGGACCTCCCTGCTCAACCGGAAGCAGGCCTGGAGCGAGTGGGCCGGGTGCCTTGCCGCCCAGGCCTACGCCGAGTCCCACGACATCGAGTACAACGCGATCCGGGAGGCCGCCGCCGTCATCGACGTGTCGCCCCTGTTCAAGTACGTGATCTCCGGCCCCGACGCGCCACGCCTGGTGGACCGCGTGATGACCCGGGACGTCAACCGCCTGGCGGTGGACCAGGTCGTGTACACGCCCTGGTGCGACGAGCGAGGCAAGGTCGTCGACGACGGCACCGTGACCCGTCTGGGCCGGACGACGTTCCGGTGGACCTCGGCGGACCCCTCCTACCGGTGGTTCCGCCTGAACGCCGCCGGGCTCGACGTCGAGGTCCGCGACGTCACCGAGGGGCTCGCCGCCCTGGCCCTGCAGGGACCGCGGTCCCGGGAGGTCCTGGAGGCGGCCACCGGGGTCCCCTGGTCGGACCTGCGGTACTTCCGCCGACGCCGGGCGGAGATCGCGGGCGTCGAGGTCGACGTGACCCGCACCGGCTACACGGGCGACCTCGGCTACGAGCTCTGGGTGCCGGCGGCCGGCGCCCTCGCCGTGTGGGACGCGGTCTTCGAGGCCGGCGCCGCCTACGGGGTCCGCCCCGTCGGCGTCCGGGCCCTCGACGTGGCCAGGGTGGAGGCCGGGCTCGTCCTCATCGAGGTCGACTACACGAGCGCCCGCCGGGCCCTCTCCCCCGAGCAGGAGTACTCGCCCTACGAGATCGGCCTGGGCCGCTTCGTGGACCTGTCCAAGGGGGAGTTCGTGGGCAGGCGGGCCCTCCTGGCGGAGCGGGCGGCGGGGGGCCCGCCCCGGCGCCTCGTGGGCCTGGAGCTCGCCTGGTCGGGCATCGAGGCCGCCTTCGCCCGCCACGGCCTCCCACCGACGGTGGCGCCCGTCGTCAACCGGAACCCCACCCCCGTCTACGCCGGCGCACGGCAGGTGGGGCGGGCCACCAGCACCACCTGGTCGCCCACGCTCAAGCGCATGGTGGCCCTGGCCTCCGTGGACCGGCGCTACGAGCCCACCGGCACCAGGCTCGCGGTGGAGTGGACCGTGGAGGGTGAGCCCCACCGGGTGCCGGCCGTGGTCGTCCCCCTCCCCTTCCTCGACCTTCCCCGGCGCCGGGCCTGACGCCCGCCCCATCTGCCAGAATCGGGTCCCGTGCAGCGCCGTCTCCTGCCCGTCGCCGTGGCCGCCCTCGCCGCCTCGGCGCTGGTGGCGGGCGTCCTGGCTGCCACGGGGAGCCTCCTCGGCGCCGTCCTCGCCGGCCTCGTGCTCGTGGGGTCGGCCCTGGCGCTGCTCCCGGCGCGGCCGGCCACCAACCCCGCCCCCGACCCCACCCGCCGGCGCCTGCTGAAGGCTGCCGCCCTGGCGGGCGTGGCGCTGGTCGGGGGCGGCGCCGCCCTGGGGCGGGCCGCCCGCCGTCTGGCCGGCCCCGACGCCCGTCGGCAGCTCGAGGCCATGGCTCGCCAGCTCGGCGCCGAGTACCTGGACCTCGTCGTCCGCGGTTACCACCCCGAGCGCTCCGGGGACGTGCAGCTCCTCCTCGCCCCCTTCTCCAGCGCCAACTACGCCCAGGAGTCGGTGTCCCTCGTCCCCGACGACCCCCGCACCAGCCACGCGGCCGTCTGGATGTACCTCGAGCGGGTGCCCCTCGTCGTCTACGGACCCGGCCTGGTGGCGCCCCTGGACTCGACCGAGCGGGTGACCCTGGCCGACCTGGCCCCCACCGCCGCCCTCCTCATGGGCTTCGAGGGCTACCGGGCCCCCGACGGCCGGCCCCTGCCCGGCATCGCGCCCCCGCCCCGGCCCCCGCGGGTCATCGTCACCTTCGTCATCGACGGCGGTGGGTGGAACGTCCTCGCCCGCTGGCCGGAGACCTGGCCGACCCTGAAGACCCTCTACCGGGAGGGGGCGGGCTACCGCAACGCCATCGCCGGGGCCTTCCCGGCGGTGACGGCGTCCGGCCACGCCACCATCGGCACCGGCGCCTTCCCCCGCCACCACGGCATCACCGGCCACAACGTCCGGTACCGGGGTCGCCCTACGAAGGCCTACGGCGTGCCCGGCCGGGCCGACCCCTCCTTCCTGCTCGTGCCCACCCTGGCCGACGCCTGGACCCGCGCGACGGCCAACCGAGCCTGGGTGGGCGAGCTGGGCTACCAGGTGTGGCACCTGGGGATGCTGGGGCGGGGCGGCCGCCCCCTGGGGGAGTTGCCGGTGGGGGTCTTCTGGGACGAGGAGGGCGGTGGCGGGTGGAAGCCCCACAACCCCGAGGGCTACCGGCTGCCCCGGGAGGTGCCCGGCACCGAGCGCCTGGCCGCCCTGGAGGAGGCCGCGGGCCCGACCCAGCCCTCCCCCTTCGACCCCACGGGCAGGAAGGCCCCCTGCTGTTCACCCCCCATCGTCCGCTACCAGGGGGAGCTCACCGAGGCCACCTTCGCCTCCGAGCCCATCGGCGAGGACGGGGTGACGGACCTCCTGTACATCAACTACAAGGCCCCCGACTACGCCGGCCACGTCTACAACATGGCCGACCCCCACCAGGCCACCGTCCTCACCGCCGTCGACGAGGAGCTCCGGCGCCTGGTGGATCTGCTGGAGTCCCGCTTCCCCGGCGCCTACGTGCTCATCGTCACCGCCGACCACGGCCAGGCGCCGCCCGTGGACGCGAGCGGCGGGGTCCGGGTGGACCCCATCCAGCTCCACCTGGACCTGGACCGCGCCTTCGGCCGGAGCCCCATGGCGCTGGTCCAGAGCATCGCCCCGTCGGAGGTGTACCTGTCGTGGCGGGCCCTGGCCGACGCCGGCGTCGGCCTCGAGGAGGTGGCGGCCTTCCTGGCCGGCTACCGCTACCGGGACAACCTGGGCCCCTACGTGCCCGCGGAGGTCGTGGCCCGGGATCGGTTGGACCAGCGGCCCTTCGCTGCGGTGCTGCCCACGAGCTTCATCGCCGACCTGGCCCGCCGGGACCTCGCCGGCTACGGCCCGGGGCGCTACGCGGGGGCCGACCCGGGGATCCCCCCCGTCATCTGGTAGCGCGTCGGCCGGCGCCCGCCGGGCGGCCCGGTCAGGCCCGGACGCCCCGGAGGGTCCCCTCGTGCCTGCGGGACCGCTGCACGACGTCGCTCCGGGGGGCCACGCACCAGGCGGCCCGTGCGGCCCTGCCCCAGTCGGCCAGAAGGGCCCGGGCCCGCCTGGAGCCGGTGAGGGAGACGTGCCGCTCGACCAGGCGCCGCATCGCCCGGAGCTCCGCCCCGGCGGGCCGCCGGGCCTCCACCAGCTCCGGATTCACCAGGGCCGGCAGGCGGGCTGCCGGGTCGTGGACGAAGAGCCGGCCCCCGGTCATGCCAGCCCCCACGTTCATCCCCACCGGTCCCAGGACCACCACCGTCCCGCCGGTCATGTACTCGCAGAGGTGGTCGCCGGCCCCCTCGGCCACCGCCGTGGCCCCGGAGTTCCGCACGGCGAACCGCTCCCCGGCCCGGCCCGCCACGAACAGCTCACCTCCGGTGGCGCCGTAGAGCACGGTGTTGCCGACGAGCACCGGGTCGCCGGCGTCGTCCTCGGGAGGCACGATGACGATGCGCCCGCCGGCCATCCCCTTGCCCACGTAGTCGTTGGCCTCGCCCACCAGGAGGAACTCCACCCCGCTCGCGAGGAAAGCCCCGAAGGACTGGCCCGCCTCGCCCCGGAAGCGGACCACCGCCCGGCCGGGCGGGTGGGCCCGGCCGAAGCGCCGCCCGATGGCCCCGCCCAGGCGGGCCCCCACCGACCGGTCCTGGTTCCGGATGGGGTAGCCGAGGCGGACGGTGCCGCCCCGCTCCACCGCCGGCCAGGCCTCCCGAAACACCCGGTCCCCCAGGGCCGCCCGGGGCCGCTGGAGCGGCAGGTGGGCCCGGAACCGTCCCTTCCCCGGGCCGGCCCCCACCACCGCCGACAGGTCCAGGGCATCGCCACGGCCCCCCACCCTCCGGGGGCGGAGCAGGTCCGTGCGACCCACGGCCTCCTCCAGCGAGCGGAGGCCCAGGGAGGCCAGGATCCGGCGGACCTCTTCGGCCACGAAGGTGAGGTAGGCCATGACCATCTCCGGGGTCCCGGCGAAGCGAGCCCGGAGCTTCGGGTCCTGGGTGGCGATCCCGGTGGGGCAGGTGTCCAGGTGGCACGTGCGGACCATGATGCAGCCCTCGGCGAGGAGGACGGAGGTACCGAAGGACACCTCGTCGGCGCCGAGGAGGGCGGCGACGACCACGTCCCGGCCGGTCTTCAGGCCGCCGTCCACCCGGACCCGGACCCGGTCCCGGAGGCCGCTCTCCACGAGGGCCCGCTGGGTCTCGGCAAGGCCAATCTCCCAGGGCAGGCCGGCGTTCTTGATGGACGACAGCGGCGAGGCGCCGGTGCCCCCCTCGCCGCCGGCCACGTGCACCACCTCGGCCAGGGCCTTGGCCACCCCGGCCGCCACCGTGCCCACCCCCACCTCGGCCACGAGCTTCACCGACACGTCGGCGGTGGGGTTCACCTGCTTCAGGTCGTAGACGAGCTGGGCCAGGTCCTCGATGGAGTAGATGTCGTGATGGGGGGGCGGGCTGATCAGGGCCACCCCTGGCTGGGTGTGGCGGAGGCGGGCGATCTCCTCGGTGACCTTGTGGCCGGGGAGCTGGCCCCCCTCGCCCGGCTTGGACCCCTGGGCGATCTTGATCTGCAGCTCCTCGGCGAAGGCGCAGTACTCGGGGGTCACGCCGAACCGCCCCGAGGCCACCTGCTTGATCCCGCAGTTCCGCTCGGTACGGTAGCGAGCCGGGTCCTCGCCCCCCTCGCCCGTGTTGGCCCGGGCTCCCAGCCGGTTGAAGGCGACGGCCAGGGTCTCGTGGGCCTCCCGTCCCACGGCCCCGTGGCTGATGGCCCCCCCGGAGAACCGGCGCACGATGGCCGAGGCCGGTTCCACCTCCTCCACGGGTACCGGGGGGCCCGCCGGGACCAGCTCCAGGAGGTCCCGGACGGTGGTCGGTGGCCGGCCGTTCACCAGCTCGGCGAAGCGCTCGTAGCGGCGGTAGCTCCCGGCTCCCCGGACGGCCCGGTGGAGGGCGGCTGCCTCCCGCTGGCCACGGCCGGGCTCGTCCCGGCCGGGATCGCCGGGCTCCCGGTCTCCCGGTGGGGGGCCGTCCCCGGACCCGGCCGCCCTCTCCCCCTCCCCGTCCCCGGCGGCGGTGGAGCGCAGCCGCTCCAGCCCCGGGTCCACCGTGAGGTGAAGGGCCCGTACCACGTTGGGGTTGGTGGTGTGGTACTCGCCCCCTCGGTGGAACTTCACCAGGCCGGGATTGACGAGCTCCGGGGCCCGGGGGGCGAAGGCCCGGGCGTGGCGGGACAGGACGTCGGCGGCGATGTCCTCCAAGCCGATCCCGCCCAGGGGCGAGGGGACGCCGGGGAAGCAGAGCTCCACCACCTCGGCGTCGAGGCCTACGGCGTCGAAGAGGTGGGCCCCCCGGTAGGAGTCCACGCAGGAGATGCCCATCTTCGACAGGACCTTCGCCACCCCCTCCTCCAGGGCCTGCCGGAACCGGATGAGGGCCTCGGTGGGGTCCAGGCCCCGGACCCGCCCGGCGGCGGCCAGGTCGGCCACGGAGGCCAGGGCCAGGCGGGGGTGGACGGCCTCGGCCCCCACTCCCACCAGGCAGGCGACGTGGTGTGACTCCCGGGCGTCGTCGGCTACGGCCACCACCGAGGTCAGGGTGCGGACCCCGGCCCGTACGAGGGCGGTGTCCACGGCCCCCACGGCGAGCAGGGAAGGGACCGGAGCCCGGTCTCGGCCCACCCGCTCGTGGGAGACCACGACCACCCCCTCCCCGGCCCGCACGGCCTCCACCGCCTCCTCCCCCAGGGCCCTCAGGCGCCGGCGGAGCCCCCCTGGACCCTCCGCCACCGGCCAGCTCGCGTCCAGCGGGTGCCCGGCGGGGGGCTGGAACAGCAGGAAGCTCTCCAGCTCGAGCTGGGCGCAGGCCTCGGGGGCCTCGGCCAGCAGGGGGGGGCGGGGGCCCAGGAGGACCCGGAGCGACATCACGAACCGCTCCCGGAGGTGGTCGATGGGCGGGTTGGTCACCTGGGCGAAGCGCTGCTTCAGGTAGTGGAAGAGGGGCCGGTCGTGGGTGGAGAGGACCGCCAGGGGTGCGTCGTCGCCCATGGAGAAGGTGGGCTCCTTGCCGGCGGCGGCGGAAGGCCCGAGGACGAGGGTGAGCTCCTCCCGGGTGTAGCCGTGGGCCACCTGCCGGTGGCGGAGGTCGGGCGGCACCTCGATCCGGGGTTCCCCGACGGACCCCTCCCGCCGGTGGGCCGCCAGCCACGCGCCGTAGGGGCGCTCCCTCGCCACCCCGGCCACCGGGTCCAGCTGCACCCCGCCGTCGGCGACGAACAGCATCTGTCCGGGCCCGAGCTTGCCCCGGCGCACGCGGCCCCGGCCCCGGGTGGGCACCGCCCCCGCCTCCGAGGCGCAGGCCACCAGCCCGTCCTCGCAGATCGCGTAGCGCAAGGGCCGCAGGCCGTTGCGGTCCAGGGCCGCCCCCACCCGCAGGCCGTCGGTGAACACGAGCCCCGCCGGGCCGTCCCAGGGCTCCATGAGGGAGGCGTGGAAGCGGTAGAAGTCCCGGACCGCGTCGTCCAGGCGCGGGTCCCCCTCCCAGGCCGCGGGCACCAGCATGGCCATGACCCGCCGGACGTCCCGCCCCCCCGCCTCGCCCTCCCGGACCAGCAGCTCGGCTGCCTCGTCCAGCATGGCCGAGTCGCTGCCCTCCTCGTCGAGGACGGGGCGGAGGAGGTCCTCCAGCTCCGGGGTGCCGGCGCCGAGGCGCCCCTCCCGGGCCCTCATCCGCCGGAGGTTGCCCCAGATCGTGTTGATCTCGCCGTTGTGGGCGAGGAGGCGGAAGGGCTGGGCCCGCTCCCAGGTCGGCGTGGTGTTCGTGGAGTACCGCTGGTGGAACAGGACGAAGGAGGCCTCCAGGAGCGGGTCGGCCAGGTCCGGGTAGAAGGCGTCCACCTGGTCGGCCGAGGCCAGGGCCTTGTAGGTCACGGTCCGGAAGCTCAGGGAGGCGATGTAGGCGTGGACGCGGGCCTCCCGGAAGGCCCGCTCGGCGCGGCGACGGGCCCGGTGGGCCCGGGTCTCCGCCTCGGCCTCCGGCACCGCGGGGGGCAGCAGGACGGCCTGGAGGATCCGGGGCATGCTGGCCCTGGCCTCCTCCCCCAGGGCCTCGGGGCCCACGGGGACCACCCGCCAGGCGAGGACGGCGATGCCCTCGGCGGCGCACCCCACCTCCACGGCCCGGCGGGCCGTCCCCTCCGGCGAGCCGGGGAAGGAGAAGACCATGGCGAGGCCCAGCCGGTCGGCGGGGACGCCCCGGACGCCCAGGGCCGCCGCCTCCCGGGCCAGGAACCGCCGGGGCAGCGACAGGAGGAGGCCGGCGCCGTCCCCCGTGCGGGCGTCGGCGGCCAGGGCGCCCCGGTGCCGCAGGCGGTGCAGCGACCGCAGCGCGGTCTCGACGATGTCCCGCCGGGCGCGCCCCTCGGCGTCGGCGACGAAGCCGATCCCGCAGGCCCCCCGTTCCCGCCAGGCACTGCTCACCGCTGCTCCTTCCCGCCGGGCGCCGGCCCCGGGTACGGAAGGACCCTCCGCAGAGGGAGGGTCCTTCGGCGCGGCGGGCGGCGTGCCCGCCGCGCCTACCCAGCCGTCGTCTCTGGCCCGAGGTGCAAGATCACGGTCGCCATGCCGGGATGCCCCCGCCCCACAGGGGCGCTCCCCAGATTGGTCCGATGCGGCCTCTCGTCGAGGACCTATTTATACACGACGGCCCTTGTCCTGTCATGACCTGCATGTTTCCGCCCGGTAAACTCTGCCCGCCGGGCCCGTCGGGACCCTCGCCTGCGGCACGAGACCGACGCCAGGACGACCGGGTCCCCACCCCAGTCGAGGGCACCCTGATCGCGTGACCCGGCTTCAGGAGACCCTGGAGCCGGGGGGCCTGGTCCGCTCGTGGAGGTGGCGGGAGTCGAACCCGCGTCCCCGGGCGACCGGCTGGGGCTTCTCCGGGCGCAGCCTGCGGACGACCTCGCCTCGGGGCTCCCGCAGGCAGAGCACCCCTCGGCCAGCCCGGCTTCGGTGTCCGGCGGCAGCCACCGGGCGGCGCCACCGCCGCCAGCCTGCTCACGACGCCCGGTCCCCGACCGCAGGCCCTTCGGGGCGGACGGCTGCCCAACCCGTCAGTTAGGCAGCGAGCGCGAACTCAGTGTCGGCGCTTGTTTGGCTCCCGGGTTTTTCACGAGGACCCCCGGGACCTCGGCCCGCTTCCCCCGGACGGTACCCGCCCAGGTCGAAGCCAGTGCACCCCCTATGCGATTGTCGGCCCCAGTATACGGCGGCCGACCGGCTCAGGTCGCCGCCCCCTCCCCGGCCAGGAAGGCCCGGAGGGCCGGCGGGATATCCACAGCCCGCAGGCGTCGGTCCCCCGGCTCCCGGCGACAGGTCACCCGCACCTCGTGGCCGGTGGCCAGGATCTCCTCCCCTCGGGCCACCACATGGTCCACCCGGTAGGAGCGCCGCCCGACGTGGGTGACCCTGGAGGTCACGACCAGCTCGTCGTCGAAGAAGGCCGGGGAGCGGAACCGGGCCCGGCTCTCCACGATGGGGTGGATGAGGCCGTCGCCGCCGGTGAAGGAGGCCAGGGCCCCCGAGGGCCGAAGCAGCTCGTGGGTGGCGTTGTCGAACCAGTCAAAGAAGGTGGCGAAGAACACGATGCCGGCGGCGTCGGTCTCCCCCCACCGCACCCGGAAGCTGAGCGTGGAGGTCCGCCCGGTCACGCCCACCCCCGCCCGCCCCCTCCGCGCCCGGCCGGGGCCGCCCTCACCGCCGTCCGGTGCGCCGCCGGGCGGCCGCCCGCTCCATCTCCCGCTGGTGCTCGCGGCGGGCGATGGCCTCCCGCTTCTCGAACTTCCGCCGGCCCCTCGCCAAGCCCAGCTCCACCTTGGCCAGGCCGTGGGTGAAGTAGACCCGGAGGGGCACCAACGTGAGCCCCCGTTCCTGGGCCTTGCCGGTGAGCCGCTCGACCTCCCCGCGGTGCAGCAGCAGCTTCCGCGGACGCCGGGGGTCATAGCCGCGCTGCTGCCCCTGCTCGTAGGGGGCGACGTGCATGCCCTCCAGCCAGATCTCGCCCCCCCGGGGGCGTGCGTAGGCCTCGGCCAGGGAGGCCCGGCCCCCGCGGAGGGACTTCACCTCGGAGCCGGTGAGGACGATGCCGGCCTCGACCCGTTCCAGGACGTCGAAGTCCAGACGGGCCCGTCGGTTCGTGGCGACCGTTCGCTCGCCGGCCTCGCGGCGCGGACTCACGGTCCGGCCTCACACGTCGAGGAACCGGCGCATGCCGATGGTGCCGGCCACCAGGGCCACCAGGGTGCCCGCTCCCAGGAGCCAGGGGATGGTGGCCAGGACGTCCTGGTTGCCGATGAGGGGCAGGAAGCCGAGCTGGTACCGGAGGCGGTCGACGAAGACGGCCTTCACGACGAACAGCACCACGATGGCCGCTCCGGCACCGAGCAGGCTCTCCACGAGACCCTCGATGAGGAAGGGCACCCGGATCCGCCAGTTCGTCGCCCCGACCAGCTTCATGATGCCGATCTCCTTCCGCCGGGCGAACAGGCCCATACGGACCGTGTTCGCGATGAGGGCGATGGCCGAGACCAGCATGATCACCGCGACGGCCCCGACGCCGAAGGACAGGACCCGGATGACCGCGAAGAGCCGGTTCAACAGCTGCCGCTGGTCGTACACCGCCTCGATCCCCGGCTCCGCGCACACGTACTGCCCGCCCTGGACCTCGCAGCCCAGGGCCGCCGGCACCTGCTCGAACTGCTCCGGCTCGGAGAGCCTCACCCGGAGGGAGGCGGGGAGCGCGTCGGGACTCGTGTTCCGCACCAGGGCCTCCTGGTTGCGGAAGAGCCGCTGGAACCGCGCGTAGGCCAGCGTCGTGCGCTTACTCATCCGTTGGAACAGG
>CAYVCH010000039.1:0-3310 GCA_964449755.1 uncultured Actinomycetes bacterium | reverse complement strand
CTCCTGCTTGCTCTCGTACGCGACGGAGGCGACCACCGGCAGGGCCGTGAGCTTCTTGGTGAGGCGGGCCACGGTGTCCTGGCCCGCGTCGTCGGTGAGGTACACGGCCACCTCAACGTTCCCGGTGTAGGCCTCGATGACGAGGCGGAACTCCCGGCTGATGAGGAGGGCCATCCCCAGCAAGAACAGCGCGATGAAGGCCGTGGAGATGGCCGCGAAGGCCACGAGCCCGTTCCGCCGCAACCCGACGAAGGTCTCGCGGAAGTAGTAGTCGAGGTTCCGGAGCATCTACGCGTACACTCCCCGCGCCTGGTCCCGGACCACCCGGCCGGCCTCGAGCTGGAGGACCCGGCGGCGCATCGCGTCCACGATGGCCTGGTCGTGGGTGGCCATGAGCACCGTGGTGCCGATGCGGTTCACCTTGTCCAGCAGGCGCATGATCTCCACCGAGGTGCCGGGGTCCAGGTTGCCGGTGGGCTCGTCGGCGAGGAGGAGCAGGGGACGGTTCACGCAGGCCCGGGCCAGGGAGACCCGTTGCTGCTCGCCGCCGGACAGCTCGTCCGGGTAGTTGTTCAGCTTGTCCCCCAGGCCCACCAGCTCCAGGATCTCCGGGACCCGCTGGTCGATGACGTGCTTCGGCTTGCCGATGACCTCCAGGGCGAAGGCGACGTTCTCGAAGACCGTCTTGTCCGAGAGGAGCTTGAAGTCCTGGAAGACGGTGCCGATGTTCCGTCGCAGATATGGCACCTTCCACTGGGACAGCTTTGCCAGGTTCTTCCCGGCCACGTAGATCTCGCCCCTCGTCGCCTCCTCCTCCTTGAGGAGGAGGCGGATCAGGGTCGACTTTCCCGAGCCCGAGGGGCCCACGACGAACACGAACTCGCCCTTCTCGACCTCCACCGTGACGTCGTGGAGGGCGACCACCGTGTCCTTGTAGATCTTAGTGACGTGCCGGAGGCTGATCATGGCGGTGGGGATGAAGCTCGCCGAAGTCTAGCAGCCGCCCTGGCCGAGGGGAACGACCCCCGAGGCCTTCTGGCATGCTGTGGCCGTGCGGATCGTGGTGCTCGGAGGCGCGGGAGACATGGGCTCCCGCATCGCCCGAGAGCTGCTGGAGCGGTCCCCGGCCACGGTGGTGGTGGCGGACCGGCGGCTGGAGGCGGCCCGGCGGCTGGCCTCGGGCCTGGGGGGGCGGGCAGAGGCCGTCTTCGTCGACGCCGACCGGGAAGCGACCCTGGCGGGGGCCGACGCGGCCGTGGGGGCCCTCGGGCCCTTCTACCGCTTCGCCCTGCCCTGCCTGCGGGCGGCCCTGGAGGCCCGGGTGGCCTACGTGGACATCTGTGATGACTGGGAGCCCCTGGAGGCCATGCGGGGGCTGGACCCGGCGGCGCGGGCGGCGGGGGTCACGGCCATCACCGGGCTGGGCTGGACCCCGGGGCTCACGAACCTCCTCGCGCTGAAGGCCGCCCGCGCGCTGGAGCGGGTGGAGGAGGTGCGCATCGCCTGGGCCGGCGGGGCCGCCGACTCCGAGGGGCTGGCCGTGGTGGCCCACCTCCTCAACGCCGTCCGGGGGGAGGTGCCCACCTTCCGCGACGGGCGGAGGGTCGGCGTCGCGGCGCTGTCGGGGGAGGAGCGGGTGGAGTTCCCTCCTCCCCTGGGACCCGTCAGGGTGTTCCACTGCGGCCACCCCGAGCCCCTCACCCTGCCCGCCGCCCTGGGCGCACGGGCCGTGAGCCTGAAGGGTGGGCTCACCCCGGACTGGAACAACCGGGTCCTCGGGCTCTTCGCCCGCCTGGGCCTGCTCCGGACCCGGGAGCGGCGGGAGACCCTGGCCCGGTGGGTGCACCGGGTGGAGGGAGCCTTCCGGGTCGGGGGCCTGCCCTGGTCGGGGGCCAGGGTCGAGGTGAGCGGCGTGGCCGGGGGGAGTCGGCAGGTCCTGACCTACGTGGTCGTGGACCGAATGGCCCGTCTCACCTCCGTCCCGGCGGCCACCGGCGCCCTCATGCTCGCCAGGGGCGAGGTGCGAAGCCCCGGCGTGCACGCCCCGGAGGAGGTCCTCGACCCCGACGCGGTCCTGCAGGAGGCCCAGGGGCGAGGGCTCCGGGTGCTCGTCGGCCCCTCCAGTCCCGAGGACGGCCCGTCGTAGCGGGCCGGGGGCCGGCCGCCGGAGGCGGGCCGGCCGTGCGGGCCCCGGGACGGGAGGCCGGGTAGGCTCGGGACCCGTGAGTGTCGCCGCCGAGCTGGAGGCTCCCGCCCCCCCGGCACCGGGCCGCGTCCCCGCCCGCCTCGCCCGGGAGCTGGCCGGGCCCGTCCTCATCGTGGCCGCCGTCCTGGCCGCCCTCCGGGCCTTCGCCGTCCAGGGCCTCCTCACCAACCAGCACCCCGACCTCCTCGCCTTCTGGCTCCCCCGGTTCGCCTTCCTCGGCCGGAGCCTGGCCGCCGGCCACGTCCCCCTGTGGAACCCCTTCGAGATGACCGGGACCCCGTTCGCGGCGGACCCCCAGTCGGGGTGGCTGTACCTGCCGGCCATGCTCCTGTTCTCGCTGCTCCCACCGGGGCGCGCCATGCGGGCCCTCGTCGTGCTGAACCCCGCCCTCGCCGGCCTGGGGCTGCTGTGGTTCCTCCGCCGGGAGGGACTGGGGCGAGCGGCGGCCACCGCCGGCGGGCTGTCCCTGGCCCTCGCCATGGCCGCCTCGATCATCGCGATCTCCCTGCCCTTCGCGGGGGCCCTGGCCTGGACCCCCCTCGTGCTGGTGGGTGCCTCGGGCTACCGCCGGGCCAAGGGGTGGAGCGGGCGGCTGGCCTGGCTGGCCCTGGCCGCCGCGGCCTGGGGGCAGGTGGCCGGGGCCCACATGAGCCACGGTCTGGCCATGGCCACGCTGCTCGTCTCCGCCTACCTGGCCGCCGCCCTCCTGGCCGACGTCCGCAAGGGCCGGGGATCGCCGGTCCGGGCCCTCCTGCTCCTCCTCGCCTTCCTCGCCGCCCTCCCCCTGGCCAACCTCGCGGTGTTCCTGCCTCGCCTTGCCCTCGTGGCCAGGTCCAGCCTGCGAGGAGGGTACGCCGCCCTGGGCCAGGCCCCGACCGGGGCGGTCGGCCCCGGCGAGCGCCCCCTGGCCGCCAACGGGGTGTGGAGCGGGTGGCCCCTGGCCCTGGGGGCGACCCCCGGAGCCTACGTGGGGGCCGGCGTGCTGCTCGCCCTGCCCCTCGCCCTCCGCGCCCGGGAGCGGCGGCCCCTGGTCGCCGCCCTGGTGGCGGCGGGGGCCCTGGGCTACGTCCTCACCCTGAACGCGGTGGTCACGGCGGGCTGGCT
>CAYVCH010000038.1:9030-13706 GCA_964449755.1 uncultured Actinomycetes bacterium | reverse complement strand
TCGGGATGGCTCCACGCGCCCACCACCGGGGTTTGACGTGTCGGCCATAGGCTGCCCAGCCGCCGAGCAGGCCCGCGGCCCGGCTCACACGTCCCACCAGAGCGTGACCACGGTCTGGCGCTCCGGGCCCGCGGACCACAGGCCGTCGCGCTCCCGGAGCCGGTCGCCCAGGGCCTCCTCCACCTCGGGGTCCCGGTCGGGCGTGAGGCAGAGGCGGCGGCGGACGAGGGCCACGGCGTCCTCCCTTCGCTCGAACCCCGCCGGCAGCGGCGGGAGCAGGTGGTCCTCTCGGCCCACCTCCAGGCCCAGCTCCCGGAGGGCCGCCTCGGCGTCGTCGGCGGTGGGCCCCTCGGGGCGGCGGAGTCCGTGGAAGCGCACCCACAGGTCGTTCATCCAGGCCAGGGGGTGATGGAAGAGGATCTCCACCACCACCCGGCGGCGGGCGTGGTCGGTGAGGGCGGCCACGAAAGAACCGAGGTCGGCCGCGTTGTAGAGCACGTGGTGGCACACGACGACGTCGGCCGGGGCCACCCGCGGCGCCACCTCCGGCCAGGAACCCTGGATGGCCCGGACGGCCACCCGACCCGCTGCCGCCTCCCGGAAGGCCGCCAGCATCTCCTCGGAGGGGTCCACCCCGACGATCAGGGAGGCCGGGGGGGCGAGGGGGAGGGAGGCGGCGCCCCCGCCCACCCCCACGTCGAGGACGGTGCCGCCCGGCGGCAGGGCCTCCAGGGCCCGGCGGTGCGAAGGGCTCGGCTCCCCGGCCAGGGCGGACTCGGCCCGGTGGCGGAACAGTTCCGCAGGGAAGCCGTAGGGGGACTCGGGGGCGGCGGCCAGGATCTCCTCGGGGATGGCCCAGGCCCGCAGCTGCTCGGCCCAGTGGATGAGGGCTCCGGAGCCCCCCTCCGAGCCGCCGCGCGCGCCGCCCATCTCGCTCGGATTCAGAACCGGTCGGGCCGGAAGGCCTGGACGGGGACGGAGGGCTCCTCGCCGGCGGCGAGCTCGGCCACCACCTTCCCCGTCGCCGGGGACTGGGTGAAGCCGAGCGTCCCGTGGCCGGTGGCGAGGATGAGGCCCTTGAGCCCGGGGGCGGGCCCGATCACCGGCAGGCCGTCGGCGGTGAGGGGCCGGAAGCCGTACCAGGCCTCCCCCCGACCGGGGTCCGGCGGGGCCCGGAGGACCCGGCTGGCCGAGCGCACCACGGCGGCGTACCGGCGTCGGTCCACGCCTTCCTCGAAGCCGGCCAGCTCCAGGGTGCCGCCGAAGCGGAGGCGGCCGTCCAGGGGGGTGACGGCCACCCGGAGTTCCTCGGCCAGCACCGGCAGGCGCGGCGCGGCCGGGCCGGCCTCCACGGTGCAGCTGTAGCCCTTGGCGGGCTGAAGCGGCAGCCGGATCCCGAGGGGGCCGACGAGGCCCGGTGTCCAGGCGCCGGCCGCCAGGACCACCAGGTCCGCCGGGAGCTCCTCCTCCGGGTCGCCGGCCAGCACTCCCCGGACGGCACCGTCCCGGACGAGCACCCGGCGCGCGGGCCGGCCGGCGAGCACCCGGGCCCCCCGTCGCTCGAGCCCGTCGGCGAGGGAGCGGACGTAGGCGAAGCAATCGCCCACGGCCTGGTCCTCGACGAGGAGGGCCCCGCGGACCTCGGGCGAGAGGGCCGGCTCGACCTCGCGGGCCTCGTCGCCGGAGAGGAGCCGGACCCGGAAGCCCCGGGCGGCGATGGCCTCGGCCTCCTCCTCGGCGCCCCGGAGGCCGGTCCCGGTGAGGTAGACCTGGAGCAGGGGCGAGCGCCGGAAGGGGAACGCCGCCTCGCCCGCCGCCAGCTCGTCGAACAGCTCCAGGCTGGCCCGTCCCAGGGCGGCCATGGCGTCGTAGCCCCGGTCCGCTGCCTCCGGCGTGCACGCTCGCCGCATGCGCCAGAGGAACGGGAGGAGCCCCGGGTCCGGCCGGGGACGGACGCGGAAGGGGCTGTCCGGGCGGGCCAGGTGGCGGAGGCCCTCGGCCACGGCCCCCGGCCCGGGGAGGGGCTGGGAGTGGCTGGGAACCACCAGGCCCGCGTTGGCGTAGGAGCAGCCCCGGCCCACCTCCCCGCGCTCCACGAGGGTCACCCCGAAGCCGGCGCGGAGGAGGAAGTGGGCGCAGGCCACCCCGACGGCGCCGCCGCCCACCACCACCGCTTCGCCGCCCATCGCCGGGAAGCCTACACGGGACCCGCGCGGGGCCCGGGCTGGTGGAGGCCCGGGCCCCGATATCATTCGCGCCGTCGTGTACCTGTCCCCCACCGAGGAGGACCGCCTCCGGGTCTTCGTCGTCGCCGAGCTGGCCCGGCGGGCCCTGGCCCGAGGGCTGAAGCTCAACGCCCCGGAGGCCACGGCCCTCGTCTGCGACGAGATGCACCTGGCGGCCCGGGCGGGGGCGAGCTATCCGGAGGTCCTGGAGGCGGGTCGCCGGGCCGTCCGACGGGACCAGCTCGCGGAGGGAGTGGCGGAGCTGGTGGACGAGATCCGGGTGGAGGTCCTGCTCGAGGAGGGGAGCCGCCTGGTGGTCCTCCGCCGACCCTGGGGGTGAGGGTGAGCGACGGCTTCGCGGTGGGGCGGGGCGGCGAGGGGGTCGGCGCCGTTCGCGGACCCGACGACGTGATCCGGCTCGCCCCCGGCCGCCCCCGGCGACGCCTGCCGGTCACGAACACCTCGGCCCGGCCGGTGCGGGTCTCCTCCCACTACCCCTTCTGGCGGGCCAACCCCCGCCTCGTCTTCGACCGGGAGGCGGCCCGGGGCTTCCGCCTGGACCTGCCGGCCGGGGCCTCGGTGCGGTGGGCCCCGGGAGAGACCCGGGAGGTCGAGCTGGTGGCCTTGGGGGGCCGCTGGGGGTCGGAACCTGGTGCCGGGCCCGCCGGCCCGGGGGAGGAGGGCTGATGCCCGCCGAGCTGTCCCGGGAGGAGTACCGACGACGCTACGGGCCCACCACCGGGGACCGACTCCGCCTGGCCGACACCGACCTCTGGGTGCGGGTGGAGGCCGACCACGTCGGCTACGGCGACGAGCCCATGTGGGGCTACGGGAAGAACCTCCGCTCCCGGCAGGCCCAGTTCGACCGGGCCACCTCCGAGAGCGAGCTGGACCTCCTGCTCG
Source organism: uncultured Actinomycetes bacterium (assembly GCA_964449755.1). GTDB lineage: Bacteria > Actinomycetota > UBA4738 > UBA4738 > HRBIN12 > CAYVCH01. Next base: position 10,578 of record CAYVCH010000038.1, on the reverse strand, counting down.
CGGGGGTCCTGGTCGTCGATCCCCTCCTCGGGGTGGTGAAGACGGACGTCGGGATCAAGGACGGCCGCATCGCGGGCGTGGGCCGCGCCGGCAACCCCGACGTCACCGACGGCGTCGAGCTCGTGGTGGGCCCGGCGACGTGGCCGGTGAACGCCTACGGGCTCATCGCCACCGCCGGGGCGGTGGACAGCCACGTCCACGCCATCACGCCCCGCCTGGTGCCGGTGGCCCTGTCGGCCGGCGTCACCACCCTCATCACGGCCGGCTTCGAGGAGCCCCCCTTCGTCATGGACAAGACCTACCGGGCCTTCGAGGACCTGCCGGTGAACCTGGGGCTGCAGGCGAGCGCCCGGACCGACGTCCCGGGCCAGGTGGAGCGCCTCATCGAGGCCGGGGCCTGCGGGCTCAAGGTCCACGAGGACTGGGGCGCGTACCCGGAGGTCGTGGACGCCGCCCTGTCCCTCGCCGAGGTCCACGACGTCGCGGTCTCCCTCCACACCGACGGCCTCAACGAGTCCTGCGAGCTGGAGGACACGGTGGCGGCCATCGGCGGGCGGGCCGTCCACGCCTACCACGTCGAGGGCGCCGGCGGCGGCCACGTCCCGGACCTCATCGGCCTGGTCCGGGAGGAGAGCGTGGTGTGCTCCTCCACCACCCCCACCCTGCCCTACGGCACCGCGACGGCCGAGGAGCACCTGGAGATGATCCTCGCCGTCCACGGGGGCTCGGCGGAGGCCCCCGAGGACGTGGAGGCCGCCCGGGAGCGGATCCACCCGGCCACCATGGCCGCCGAGGGCCCCCTCCACGAGCTGGGGGCCATCAGCATCGTGAACAGCGACTCCCAGGGCATGGGCCGCGTCGGCGAGACCGTCCGGCGGACCTGGCAGCTCGCCCACGTCATGAAGGGCTGGCGGGCTGGCGAGGGGGCGGGCTTCCCCGAGGCCCCGGCCGTCCGGCGGCTCCGGCCGCCCGCGCCGCCCGAGGACGATGGCCTCGGCCCCGACGACAACGAGCGGGTCCTGCGCTACCTCGCCAAGTACACGGTGGAGCCGGCCCGGGTCCACGGCATCGAGGGCGAGGTGGGGAGCCTGGCTCCGGGGCGCCTGGCCGACATCGTCCTGTGGCGGCCCTCCCACTTCGGGGTCCGCCCGGAGCTGGTGATCAAGGGCGGATGGTTCGCCTGGGGGCCGCTGGGGGAGGGGAACGCGAGCGTCGAGTGGGCCGAGCCCCGACGGTACGGTCCCCACTGGGGAGCCCTGGGCGGCGCCCCGGCGGCCCTCTCCCTCACCTTCGTCTCCCGGGCGGCCCTGGAGGCGGGGATCCGGGAGCGGCTGGGCAGCCGGCGGCGCTTCGTGGCCGTCGAAGGGACCCGCAGGGTCCGCCGGACCGGCCTCGTGGCCAACCGGGCGGTCCTCCCCGTCGAGGTCGACCCGGTCGACGGGACCGTCAGGCTGGACGGCCGCGTGCTCGCCGCGGCCCCCGTCACCGAGGTGCCGCTCAATCGTCGCTACCTGCTGGCGTAGGGCCACGGTTCCGGGGAGCCTCGAG
>CAYVCH010000038.1:0-8930 GCA_964449755.1 uncultured Actinomycetes bacterium | reverse complement strand
CTCGAGCCCGCCCAGCGCGCTCCCGCCGCTGGAGCGGACCTCCTGGCAAGTCCGGAGGATGACCCCCGGGCGGGATGAGGGGACCGGCTACCGGGCCGCCGGCCAGCGGTTGGTGGGCTGGAGCCCCGACAGGTCGGGTTCCCTCCCCTCCGCGCCCCGCAGCCAGTTCACCGCGTTCGCGCCCAGGTGGGGCAGGAAGTAGCCGCCCTCCTGCAGGATGACGAGGCGCCGGCCGAGGGCGGCCACGCGCCTGCCCACCTCGTGGTAGGTGGGGGTGGTGAGGGCGAAGTCGGCGATGGGGTCCTGCCCGTAGGTGTCGAAGCCGAGGGACACGACCACGAGGGAGCCGCCGTGGGCGGCAATGCGGTCCAGGGCCCGGTCGAGGGCCTCCAGGTACTGCCCGTCGGTGCACCCGGCGGGCAGGGGGAGGTTCAGGTTCGCCCCCTCGCCGGCCCCGGCTCCCGTCTCGTCTTCGAAGCCGGCGAAGTAGGGGTAGGCCCGATCGGGGTGGCCGTGGAGCGAGACGTAGAGGACGTCGGCCCGGGCGTAGAAGATCTGCTGGGTGCCGTTGCCGTGGTGGTAGTCCACGTCCAGGACGGCCACGGGCTCTCCGGTGCGGCGGACCAGGTCCTCGGCCACGATGGCGGCGTTGTTGAAGAAGCAGTAGCCGCCGAAGGCCGCCCGCGGAGCGTGGTGGCCGGGCGGTCGGCACAGGCCGTAGGCGGCGCGTTCCCCCTCGACCACGAGGTCGGCGGCGGTGAGGGCCACGTCCACCGCCCACCGGGCCGCCTGGTAGGTCCCCGGGACGATGGGGTTCATGGTCTCGAAGCACCAGTAGCCGAGGCGGGCCAGGGGTCCCCGGGGCTCGGGGGCTGGCCCCATGCCCTCCCGCAGGGCGGGGTGGAGGACGGTGTCGGGGATGGCCTGGGGCGTCGTGTAGGCGGTGCGCCAGTCCCGCCAGGCCTGCTCCAGGTAGCGGACCATGGCCGGGTCGTGGACGGCCTGGACGGGGGCGACGCCGTGCTCGGTGGGCGCGACGAGCTCGAAGCCGCCGTCGGCCTCCAGGGCCCTCCGGATGGCCTCGGCCCGCTGGGGGACCTCGTACATGGGCAGCGGGATCCCGAACTGGACCTCGGTGTCGGGGTTGTGGAGCAGGTGAGCGGGGGTATACACGACCTTCATCTCGACCTCCTTCGGGGGCGGTGGCAGGATAGTCGGGGCGCCGGATCGTCGGGACCGGCACCGGCATCGGGTGCAGCCCGGCGCCGAGGAGACCCTCCTCGGCTACCTGAACCGGACGGGCATCACGTTCACCCTGGGGACCGTGGCCGCGGCCATCGTCATCTACGCGATCCAGTCGGTGCGGAATCGGGCCGCCGGCGTGGACGTGGCCATGATGTACCGGGAGATCCCGCCCGAGTAGCTTTCTCCAGTCGGGCTGCGCCGCCGGGAGGGCCGAGGGTCACCCCGGGCCAGGTCCCGCCGCGACACCTCGGCGCTGACCCGCGGGCTGCTGGGGCCGGCCTGTCCAAGGCCCACACGGCCATGTGGACAGTCCGCCCATCGATCCCTCGGGCCGGTCGTGACAGGGTGCCTCCGTCGTTGGTGCCGAGGGGAGGGGGACCGATGGCCGATCAGGTGCTCCAACCGGCCGGCCGCAAGCTGTTCGTCCGGCAGGCGTCCGGCCTCGTGCGGGAAGTGAGCGTCACCAACGCGCTCTTCTTCAACACGGCGGCCTTCGTGGGGACCGGGGTGGGGTGGTACCCCGTCTTCTACACCCTGGCCTTCATCCCGGTGGGGGTGGTCGGGTTCACGACCTACGGGTGGTCGGCCATCCTGGTCGGTGCCTTCTGCGTGCTCCTGGCCCTCATCTTCGCCTCCCTGTCCAGCGTGATGCCGAGGTCCGGGGGCGACTACGTGTTCACCAGCCGGCTGATCCCGAGGGTCGGCCCCTTCCTGGGCTGGGTCGAGTCCTTCACCCTGGTCTTCGCCTCCATCGCCATCATTGCCTTCGAGGTCCCCATCGTCCTGCGGAACCTGCAGATCTCGGGGAGGATCATCGGGATCGGGACGGGTGTGGGCTTCTTCGAGCGCGCCAACGGCTGGTTCGCCGAGGAGGGCGTGATCACCGGATGGCCGGGGTTCATCGGTGCCCTGCTCGTGCTCGCCGGGATCTTCGCGGTCGTGATCCAGCCGACGCGACGGTTCCACCGGATCGTCACCACCCTGGCCGCCATCTCCCTCCTCTCGGCGGTCGTGATGTTCGTCTTCGGCCTGCTCCTCATCGACCGGGGCGCCTTCGAGGCCAACCTGCCCCGGTTCGCGGGCGGGGTCACCGCCGAGCAGCTCGCCCGGTTCGCCGCGGAGAATGGCTTCAAGGGCGAGGGTCTCGGGCTGCTCCCCCTGTCCCTGGGGAGCTTCATGCTGGCCATCCTCCTCCTCAACTACATCGGGTTCCAGTACAGCGCCTACATCGCCGGTGAGGTCACGGGGAACGTGAAGCGGGGGATCCTCGTCGCCGTCCTCGGGGCCCTGGGCATCGCCGGGTGGTTCAACGCCATCTACACCGACCTCCTCTCCTACCGCCTCGGCCTCGACACGCAGCTCGGGTGGGGCGGGATGTTCTGGCTCGGCGACCCAGACCTCCCCCTGGGCCAGCCCAACTCCCTCCCCCTCCTGGCGGAGATCTCCCGGCCCGGCCTGTGGCCCCTCTGGGCCTTCGTCAGTCTGGCGGGGGCGATCTTCCCCTTCCTCCTCTGTCCCGTGTACATCAACTTCATCAGCCGGATCGGGCTTGCCTGGAGCCTGGACCGGCAGGCCCCCGAGTGGTTCGGCGAGGTGAACGAGCGGCTCCGGGCGCCGGTCAACGCCATCCTCACCGCCCTGGGGATCGCCGTGCTCTTCGCCGTGCTGCAGAACTTCCCCATCCTCCCCGACGCCCTCGCGCCCCCCGAGGGCAAGCTGAACCTCGTGGCGACCCTCTGGTTCAGCATCACCATGGCCTTCCTGACGTGGTTCATGCCGGGGGTCAACGCCCTGGTCGGGCCCTTCACCCGCCGGGACCTGCTCGCCAACGCCCCCTGGCGCCCCGCCCTGCCGGTGATCGGCCTGGTGTGGATGGCCTTCGTCGGGGTCCTCTACTGGTACGCGGGCTTCAAGCCCATCATCGACTTCGTCGGTCGGGCCGCCGGTGAGAGCGCCCTCCAGTACCTGAACCGTACCGGGCTCACGTTCACCGTCGTCTTCTTCGCCCTGGCCGTCGTCCTCTACGCGATCCAGGCCGTCCGCCGCCGGGCCGCCGGCGTGGATGTGGCGATGATGTACCGGGAGATCCCGCCCGAGTAGCAGCCTCGTCCCGCGGAGCGGAGCCACCATGCAGCCGGGAGGCGCCGGTCAGGGCGGGCCCGCGGATCTCGTCCTCCGGGGCGGGGCCGTCTACACGGTGGACGCGAGCCGCCCCTGGGCAGAGGCGGTCGCCATCCGCGGTGGCCGGATCGTCGCGGTGGGGGCGGATGGGGACGTCCGAGGCCTGGTCGGAAGGGGCAGCGAGGTCGTGGATCTCCGGGGCCGGATGGTGCTTCCCGGGTTCCAGGACGCCCACGTCCACCCCGTGGGCGGTGGGCTCAACCGGCTGCGGTGCGACCTGAGCGACCTGCACTCCAGGGAGGGGTACCTCCGCCGGATCCGCGAGTACGCCGGCGAGCACCCCGACGCCTGGATTCTCGGGGGCGGGTGGGCCATGGACGTCTTCCCCGGCGGAACTCCTGCCCGGGACGACCTCGACGCGGTCGTCCCCGATCGGCCGGTGTTCCTGCCCAACCGCGACGGGCACAGTGCCTGGGTCAACTCCAAGGCCCTCGAGCTCGCCGGCATCACCCGCGACGCGCCCGACCCGCCCGACGGACGCATCGAGCGGGACGCCAGGGGAGAGCCCCGGGGCACCCTCCACGAAGGCGCCATGGGGCTGGTGGAGCGGCTGATCCCACCGCCGACGCCGGCGGAGCTCGTGAAGGCCCTGGTGGCCGCCCAGCAGTACCTGCACTCCCTGGGCATCACGGCCTGGCAGGACGCCATCGTCGGCCGGTACGCGACCCTGCCGGATGCCTACGACGCCTACCTGGAGCTGGCGGAGGAAGGCCGGCTCACTGCCAGGGTCGTGGGCGCGCTGTGGTGGGAGCGGGACCGGGGCGAGGAGCAGGTGGAGGGCCTGCTGGAGCGGCGAGCTCGGGCCACCGCGGGGCGCTTCCGGGCCAGCACGGTCAAGATCATGCAGGACGGGGTGTGCGAGAACTTCACCGCCGCCATGCTCCAGCCGTACCTGGGCCGGGACGGCCGGCCGACCGGAAACCGGGGGATCAGCTTCGTCGACCCGGAGGCGTTGGGACACCACGTCACGCGCCTGGACCGGGAAGGCTTCCAGGTCCACTTCCACGCCATCGGGGATCGGGCAGTCCGGGAGGCCCTGGACGCGGTGGAGGCCGCGAGGCGCGCCAACGGGATGAACGACCACCGCCACCACATCGCCCACCTCCAGGTGGTGCACCCCGATGATCTGCCCCGGTTCCGCACGCTCGGCGTCGTGGCCAACGCCCAGCCGCTCTGGGCGGTGCTCGACGCGCAGATGACCGAGCTCACGCTCCCCTTCCTCGGCCCCGAGCGGTCGGCCTGGCAGTATCCCTTCGCCAGCCTGTTTCGGGCGGGCGCCACCCTGGCCTTCGGCAGCGACTGGCCGGTGTCCAGCCCCAACCCCCTGGAGGAGCTCCACGTGGCCGTCAACCGTGCCCTGCCGGGCCGCCCGGAGACCGCGGCGGAGCCCTTCCTCCCCCACGAGGGTCTGGACCTGCCCGTGGCCATCGCCGCGTTCACCATGGGCTCCGCCTACGTGAACCACCTCGAGGGGCAGACGGGCTCCGTCGAGGTGGGGAAGCTGGCCGACCTGGTGGTGCTGGACCGCAACCTCTTCGAGGCAGGGCCCGAGGCCATCGCCTCCGCCAGGGTCCTGCTCACGCTGGTGGAGGGGCGACCGGTCTTCGAGGACCCCTCCCTATAGCACCGCGGGAGGATATGCTGCAGTTGTGACCCGCCGAGCTGTTCGCCTGTACGTGGTCTCCGACATCCACGCGTCGGAAAAGGCCTGGCGGAAGATGCTGAACGCCGCGCGGATGCGCCTGTACAGAGCCGACGTCGTGCTGTACGCCGGCGACCTCACGGGGAAGGCCATGGTGCCGGTGGTCGAGGCCGACGGCGGCTACGAGGCCGAGCTGCTCGGCCAGCGGCGCCGGGCGCGGGACGAGGAGGAGCTCGCCGTCCTGGAGCAGGACATCGCGAATCTCGGCTACTACGTGCTCCACGCGACTCCCGAGGAGGTGGAGCGGCTCTCCCGCGACGCGGACGCCCTCGCCGAGCGCTTCCGCTCGGAGATCCGCTCCCGCACGGCGTCGTGGATGCGGATGGCCGCCGAGCGAATGGAGGGATCGGGGGTCCCCATCTACCTGATCCCCGGCAACGACGACCCCTACGAGATCGACGACGTCCTCGAGGCAAGCGCCTACTGCGTGAACGTGGACGGCCGGGTGGCGGACCTCCCCGGCGGCCTCCAGGTCGTGGGCTCCGGCCGGTCCAACCCCACCCCGTGGCGGACCCCGAGGGAGGTCCCCGACGACGAGTTCCACGAGCAGCTGACGAAGCTCGCGGGCGAGGCCCGGGACCCCCGACGGACGATCTTCCTGATCCACTGCCCGCCGCACGCGTCGGGCCTCGACACCGCCCCCCTGCTGGACGAGGAGCTGCGGCCGGTGGTCTCCGCCGGGGACCTGCTCCGGGGACCCGTGGGGTCCACCGGGGTGCGCCGGGCCATCGAGGAGTTCCGCCCCCTCCTCGGCCTCCACGGCCACATCCACGAGTCCGCCGGGGAGGTCAGGATCGGGGACACCCTCTGCCTGAACCCCGGGAGCGAGGCGGCCTTCGGGATCCTCCGGGGCTACCTGGTGGACGTGGGGCGGGACGGCGTCGAGCGGGCCTTCCGGGTGGAGGGGTGATGGACGCGGACACCGCGCCCGTCCTCCCCGACCCTCTCACCGAGGCCGTCGAGCTGGTGGAGGCGGCCGGCCAGGCCGGGATCCCCCTGCGGCTCGTGGGCGGCCTCGCGGTGCGGGTCCTCTGCCCCGACTTCCCCCCCAGGTCCAGGGACCGCCAGGACCTCGACCTCGCCTCCGTTTCCAGAGCCAGGTCCCGGCTGGTGGAGTTCCTGGGAGGCCGCGGCTACGAGCCCGACCGCCGGTTCAACGCCCTCTACGGCCACAAGCAGCTCTACTTCTCCTCCCCCCAGGGGCGGGCGGTGGACGTCCTCGTGGACCGGCTGGAGATGTGCCACACGCTCACCTTCGCCGACCGCATCGAGCGGATGCCCCACACCCTGGACGTCACGGACCTGCTGCTGTCCAAGCTGCAGATCGTCGAGCTGAACGAGAAGGACGCCCAGGACGTGCTCTACCTGCTCGCCGCCTTCCCCATCGACGAGGGTGATCGCCCCGGCACGATCGGCCTGGGTCGCATCGGCGCGGTGGTGGCCGACGACTGGGGGTGGTGGAAGACGCTCACGATGAACCTGGAGCGCATCCGCGCCCTCGCCGCGGGGACCGCGGCCCACCTGATCCCGGTCGGCGCCCCCTTCGACCCCGTGGCGCAGCTCGACCGGATCGCCGAAGCCGCTGAGACCGTGCCGAAGAGCCTGCGCTGGAAGCTCCGGGCGAAGGTGGGGGAGCGGCGGCGCTGGTACGAGCTGCCCGAGGAGATCCTCCACGACTGAGGGGGCGGGTGGCCGCCCTCAGCCTCCGGGCTCGTCGGCGGCCAGCTCCGCCAGCACCTGCTCGGTGTGCTCCCCGAGGAGCGGCGGAGGGAGGCGTACCGGGAGGGGGGAGCCGTCGGGCCGGATGGGGTCGGCCACGAGGCGCAGGACCCCCCGGTGGGGGTCGGCCACCTCCTGCACCAGGGCGGCGCCTTCGGGGGCGGCGAAGACCTCGTCCAGCCGCCTGACCGGCGCGCAGGGCACGGACCGGGCCGAGAGCTCGGCGAGCCATGCCGCGGCCGTTCGGGAGCGGAAGACCTCCTGGAGGAGGGGGACCAGCGCGGCCCGGTGGCGGACCCTGGCCTCGTTCGTGGCGAAGCGGGGGTCCCGGGCGAGGTCCGGGCGGCCGATGGCCTCGCAGGTGCGCTCGAAGAGCCGGTCGTTGCCGGCGGCCAGCACGAAGGGCCGGTCGGCGGCCTGGAAGACCTGGTAGGGGACGATGTTCGGGTGCTCGGTGCCCATGGGGCCGGGGACGAGCGCGCCCAGGAGGTAGTTGGCGGCCTGGTTCACCATGGCGGCGACGCTGGCGTCGAAGAGGGAGACCGTGAGGCGGCGGCCCCGGCCGGTGCGCTGCCGCTCGTGGAGGGCGGCCTGGATGCCGACGGCGGCGTACAGGCCGGCGATGACGTCCAGGAGGGCCACCCCCACCTTGACGGGCCCGCCGCCCCGCTCGCCGGTCACGCTCATGAGGCCGGAGACGGCCTGGACGATGATGTCGTAGCCGGGCCGGAGAGCCGCCTCCCCTTCCTCGCCGAAGGCCGTGAGGGAGCAGTAGACGAGGCCCGGGTTGTCGGCGGCCAGGGAGGCGTGGTCCAGCCCGAAGCGGGCCATGAGCCCGGGGCGGAAGTTCTCGACGAGCACGTCGGCCCGGCGGGCGAGGCGCCGGGCGGCGCGGCGGCCCTCCTCGGTCTGGAGGTCGAGGCAGACCGAGCGCTTGTTGCGGTTCAGGCAGAGGAAGTAGGCGGCGTCCGGGCCGACGAAGGGCGGGCCCCAGTGGCGGGTGTCGTCGCCCTCGCCGGGTCGCTCCACCTTCACCACGTCGGCCCCGAGGTCGCCCAGGACCATGGTGCACAGGGGCCCGGCGAGCACCCGCGAGAAGTCCAGGACGCGGAGCCCGGCCAGGGGGAGGACCGCGGGGCCGGCGGCGTCGTGGGCCACGAGGGAAGCCTAGCGGCTGCCGCCGGTGCGCGCCCGGGCCCGAGGGCCCCAGCGGCTCCACGGGCCTTCTCCCCTGCCCTGGGCGCGGGCGTCAAGCCCGCTCCGGGCCCTTGTCGGAGGTCGTGCCGGGCGGGACCGCGGCCTCGGGCCCACTGGCACTTGTCGCCCGAACTTGCCACGATAACCGCGTGAACCAGCAAAGCCTCGAGCGCGCGAACGCGTTCCTGGCGGCGGTGGCGGCCCGCGTGGCACCCGGGGAGGTGCTGTCGGCGCCCCCCGCCGAGGTCGGTCGGGCCATCGGGCTGGACCAGCCCCTGGCGGCGGCCCGGGCGGTGCGGGCCCTCCTCGCCCGGCGACGGCTGGAGGCCGTGGAGGGCGGGTACCGGTTGCTGGACGCCCGCCCCCTGGAGCCGGGGGAGCGGGAGGTGGTCCCGCGGAAGGTCAGGACGGGGCGGGCGGCGGCGGCCCGGCCCCAGGCTCCGGCCCGGCTTGGCTACTCGGAGCTGGGCCGGGAGGTGGTGGAGCGTCTCATCGAGCTGGGCCGGGAGGTCGCCACCCTCCGGGCCAGCCTGCGGGCGGCCAGGGAGGAGGCGCGGGAGGCTCGGGAGGCGCGAGCCGAGGCCGAGCGGCGGGTCCGGGAGCTGGCGGGGAGGGTCCGCGACCTGGAGGCTCGGGCGGAGATGGCCGAGAGCAACCTCAGGGCGGTCCTGGCGGCGGCCAGGGGAGCGGGGAAGGAGGTCCCCGTCCCCGACTCCGAGATGGAGGCCATCCTGGGGGTCCTGCGGGGCGAGTAGGCACCGGGGGCCGGGCGCTGCCCGCCTGCGCTACGAGGTCCCGCGGGTCTCCCGGGCGGTGCGGCTGGACACCTCCACGGCCGCCAGGTGGCAGGCGACCTGGTGCCCGGGCCGCAGGGCCGACGGGGTGG
>CAYVCH010000037.1:0-13710 GCA_964449755.1 uncultured Actinomycetes bacterium | reverse complement strand
AGGGCCGGACGCCGCTGGACGCGGACAGGGCTGCTCACCGGGCCAGGGGTTTTTCGGGAGGAAGTAGCTATAGCTAGCGCAGACCCGCCGGATTCGGTCCCGTCCCACCTGGAGGACCACCGGGCCACCGGCGGCGACGAGCGCCTCCCGAGGGTCGAGGGCGCGACGCCGTCGCCTACCCGACGGTGAGGGTCCCCGTCATCGTCTGGGGGTGGACGTCGCAGCGGAAGAAGTAGCTGCCGGGGCTCAGGGCCGAGAGCTGCAGGACCTGGGTGACGGGGCCGACCTCGATGGGGGTGGCCCCGAGCTGCTCGCCCCCCTCCTCCCGGTACACGGCGAAGTTGTGGGGGACCCCGAGGTCCCGGTTCTCGAAGCAGACCACCACCGCCTCCCCCGCCCCGGCGGCGAGGGCGGTGCGGTCGAACCCGTTCACCGCGGCCCCGGGGGAGGCCACCGCCAGGAGGCTCCCGGCGGGGCAGCTCGCCCCCCCGCCGGGGCTGGCCGTCGCCGCCGTCGGTGCCGCCGTCCCTGCGGCCTCCTCCCCGGGCCCTCCTCGCCCCGACCCGGCCAGGGCGAGGCCCCCCGCGAGGAGGGCGAGGCCCACGACGGCCCCCACGAAGGCCGGGACCCGCCCCCGGCCCACCCGGCGGGAGGTCACCCAGGAGGCGGTGCCGAGGATCCCCAGGGCCACGACGAGGGCGACCCCCACGGCCGTCCGCTCCTCCACGGACAGCAGGACCCGGGAGAACCCCACCACCGCCGCCCCCACGACCAGGAGGGCCCCCAGGGGGATGAGGAGGGGCAGGAGGAGCCGGTCCTTCAGGTCCCGGTTCATCGCCTCGACAGGTCGGTCCGGATCTCGCGCTCCACCGACTGCCAGCGGAGGGCGTCCCAGCCCTCCTCCGTCTCCTGCCGGTACCAGCGGAAGAAGATGGCGAGGATGACCCCCCACACGACGAGGCCGCCGCCGATCTTCATGAGGAGCCCCGCCACGAGCTGGTCGTCCATGACGGAGACCCCCAGCACCCGCGGGGCCAGGGCGTAGACGGGGTACAGGGGCTTCCGCCCGAAGGTGAGGAAGGCGGCGGGGATGGTGGGGCCGAGGAACTGGAAGAACAGGTACAGCATCTGCACCGGCGCCGACAGTGCCGGCAGCTCCGGGAGGGGTGAGAGGACGGGCCACCAGAGGACGACCCCCGCCCCCACCAGGGCGGCGTGGACGGCGAGGTGGAAGGGCTCCGAGCGGACCTGCAGCTCGACCACGGCCGGCCAGTGGGTGGCGAGGAGGAGACCGTTGAAGACGGCGATGGCGACGACGGGGCGGGAGAGGAGCCGGGCCAGGAGGGCCACGGGACGGGGGGCCAGGAGCCTCCGGAGCAGCCACGGCGGCGTCCCGGCGAGGAGGAGGGGGGCGGCCGCGAGCTGGTAGAGGAGGTGCTGGAGCATGTGGGCGGAGAACAGGTAGCCCTCGGCCAGGTCGTGGAGGGGCCAGGTGGAGGCGAGGGCGAGGGCGACGAGGCCCGTGGCGAAGAGCCGGACCTGCCGCCGGCTCGCCGCCTCGGCTCCCGGGGCCTCCCGGCCGCGTCGGCGGAGGGCCCCCGCGTAGGCCGCCCCCACGGCCGCCACGACGAGCCACACCTCGGGGTGGGCGTGGAAGGCGGGGAGCCCCATCGCCTACCCCGCGAAGACCCGGAAGCTGACGAGGACCACCACGAACAGGGTGAGGGCGAGGGCGATCCCCATGAGGAAGAACCGGGCGTAGGTCCGGCTGTCGAACTTCAGGTGCATGTACCACAGGACGACGAGGGAGAACTTGATCGTCGCGAACAGGAACAGGAGGGGCACCAGGGCCACCCGGACGGCCTGGAGGTAGTACACGGCGACCTCCGCCGCCGTCACGGCCGCGAGCACGAGGGCGACCTTCACGTAGTCGCGGGGGGCGGGGTGCGCCTCGGCCACGCGGGCTCTCGCGGGCACCCGTCCCTCCGCCGGGCGGGTCGCCGCCACCGCCTGCGGGTGCTGGACGCTCGGGTTCCCCTCAGCCATCCGCCCCTCCTTACGGACCGGCCGGGGCCGGGATCAGGTAGACGACGGTGAAGATGACGATCCAGACGATGTCCACGAAGTGCCAGTACAGGCCGACGAGCTCGACGCCCATGGCCCGCTCCGGAGGGAGACGTCCGAGGGCCGAGAGGGAGAAGAGCGTGAGGAGCATGAGGATGCCGACGGTCACGTGGGCCCCGTGGAAGCCGGTGAGCACGTAGAAGGAGGAGCCGAACAGGTTCACCGAGAGGGTGAGGCCCTTCCGGTAGAAGGTGGTGAACTCGAAGACCTGCCCCCCGATGAAGGTCATGCCGAGGAAGGCCGTGGCCAGGATCCACAGGCGGAACCGCTCCTCGTCGCCGCGCTGGAGGGCGGCCAGGGCCAGCACCATGGTGAGGGAGCTCGCGAGGAGCACGAAGGAGCTCACCGACGTGTAGGGGATGTCGAAGACGTCCAGCGGGTAGGGACCGACGAGGCTGCGGCCCCGGTAGAGCACGTAGGTGGAGATGAGGGCCCCGAAGAGGAGGCACTCGGAGGCCAGGAACAGCCACATGCCGAGCTTCACGTTGGGAAGCCCGGTGCTGGTCTCCTCGTGACCCGGGTGCGCCTCGCGGGCGAGGGAGGCCTCCGCCACGGCCCTAGGCCACCTCCTCCGCCGGCGGCTCCAGGACCAGGCCGACCAGGCACGCGACGAGCAGCAGGCCGCCCGCCACCGCCAGCCACCAGAGGGAGGGGAAGATCACGCCGTAGCCGACGACGGGCAGGGCCAGGGCGGCCAGGGCGGGGTAGTAGGAGGGGGAGGGCAGGTGGATCCCGTGTCCCCCGGGGTTCCCGTCCCCCGGGTCGCCGGGTCCGGCCTCACCCGGGTCCGGCGCGCCACCGGCGGGCACGCGCACCACCCGTCCGGCCTCGTCCTCGGCGTACTTGCGGTGCCACAGCTCGTCGAGGCTCCGGACGGTGGGGACCTCGTCGAAGTTGTGGGGCGGCGGTGGCGAGGGGACCGACCACTCCAGGGTCCTCGCGTCCCAGGGGTCCGGCCCGGCGTCCCTCGGTCGACGCCGGGCCAGGACGACGTTGGCCAGGAAGACCAGCACGGAGACGGCGATGACGAAGGCCCCGACGGTGGCGAGGAGGTTCAGGAACCCGAGGCCCAGCTCCTCCGCGTACGTGTAGACCCGCCGGGGCATGCCCTGGAGCCCGAGGACGTGCATGGGGCCGAAGGTCAGGTTGAACCCGACGAGCATGAGCCAGAAGTGGAGCTTGCCCAGACCTTCGTCGAGCATCCGGCCGGTGATCTTCGGCCACCAGTAGTAGGCGCCGGCGGCGAAGCCGAAGACGGCCCCCCCGAAGAGCACGTAGTGGAAGTGGGCGACCACGTAGTAGGTGTCGTGCTGCTGGTAGTCGGAGGGGACCACCGAGTGGGTGACCCCCGAGAGCCCGCCGATGACGAACATCGTCACCATGCCGACCGCGAACAGCATGGGGGTGGACAGCCGCAGGTCACCTCGCCACATGGTCGCCATCCAGTTGAAGATCTTCACGCCCGTGGGGACGGCGATGATGATGGTGGCGATGCCGAAGCCCGTGTTCGCCACCGGCCCCAGGCCCACGGTGTACATGTGGTGGGCCCAGACCCCGAAGCCGATGAAGCCAATGGCGATGCCGGAGAACACCACGAAGGGGTAGCCGAACAGGGGCTTCCGGGAGAAGACGGGCAGCACCTCGGAGACGATGCCCATGGCCGGCAGGACGAGGATGTAGACCTCGGGGTGCCCGAAGAGCCAGAACAGGTGCTGCCACAGGACCGGGTCGCCGCCGGCCTCGGGGTTGAAGAAGTTCGTGCCGAAGCGGCGGTCGAAGAGCATCTGGAACAGGGCCACGGTGATGATGGGGAGGGAGAAGGCGAGCAGGAATTGGGTGACCAGGGCCATCCAGGCGAACACCGGCATCCGGAACAGGCTCATCCCCGGGGCCCGCAGGTTGATGATGGTGACGGCCAGGTTCACGGCCGAGACAGTGGAGGCGACGCCCACGATGATGAGGCCCACGGCGTAGAAGGTCATGCCCCGCGTCGGGTCGGTGGTGGCGTTCGGCGGATAGCCGAACCAGCCCCCGTTGGGGGCACCCCCCAGCAGCCAGCTCGTGTGCAGGAAGACCCCTCCCGCCAGGAAGGCCCAGTAGCTGAAGGCGTTCAGCCGGGGGAAGGCCACGTCCCGGGCGCCGATCATCAGGGGGACCACGTAGTTGATGAAGGCCGCCCCCAGGGGCATCACGACCAGGAAGATCATCGTGATGCCGTGCATGGTGAACAGCTCGTTGTAGAGGCCGGCGCCCACGACGCGGCCCTCGGGTTGGGCCAGCTGCAGGCGCATGACGAGGGCCTCCAGGCCGCCCACCAGGAAGAACCCGAGGGCCGAGACCCCGTACAGGATCCCGATCCGCTTGTGGTCCACGGTGGTGACCCAGCTCCAGAACCCGGTGGTCGCCACCGGGCGCCGGAGGAGGCCCGCGGCCTCCCTCCGCACCGTCACGCTCGCCATTGCCGCACCGCCTCCGTCACGACAGGCTCATGAGGTAGGCCACGAGGGCGTCGATCTCCTCGGGGCTCAGCTGGTAGTCGGGCATGAGGGCCCCCGCCTTCACCGCCCCCGGGTCCGCCAGCCACCGCCGCAGGTTGTCCTCGTTCACCTCGAGCGTGCACCCGGCGAAGCAGTCCCGGCTGGCGAAGTGGGTGAGGTCCGGGCCTCCCACGGCCGCCGCCGGCGTCCCCCGGATGGCGTGGCAGGCGATGCAGGCACCCCGGCCACCGGACAGCGGGTTCAGGAACAGGTCCATCCCCTGGCGGGCCAGGGGGTCCGCAGGGGCGGCCGCCTCCGCCTGCTGGGCGGCCACCCAGGCGTCGAACTCCGCCGGCGGCTCCGCCACCACCCGGAAGCGCATGTTGGCGTGGGACAGGCCGCAGAACTCGGCGCACTGCCCGAAGTAGGTCCCGGGTTCATCGGCCTGGAGGACGAGCTGGTTCGTGCGCCCCGGCACCGCGTCCTGCTTGCCCGCGAGCTGGGGCACCCAGAAGGAGTGGATCACGGCCGCCCCCACGCCGCCCTGCTGCGCCGGCTCGGCCTGGAGGTGGACGAGGACGGGCGTGCCGGTGGGGATGTGCAGCTCCCCCGCGGTCCGGAAGCCAAGGTCGCCGTAGTCGAACTCCCACCACCACTGGTGGCCCACCACCGTCACCTCGAGCCCCGGGTCCCGGGGGGCCCGGGCCAGGTCGTAGATGGTGGTCACGGTGGGGACCCCGATGATGACGAGGACGAGGGCGGGCAAGATCGTCCAGGCGACCTCGAGCCGGGGATTGCCGTGGACCTGGGGGGGGATCCCCTCCCGGCCCCGGCGGTGTCGGTAGCGGTACAGGATGGCCACGATCCCGCCCTCGACCAGGACGAAGACGGCCACGGCGACCCAGAAGACCAGCGAGAACAGGGCGAAGGGCTTCTCCGCGTAGGGTCCGGCCGGCCGCAGGGAGTCCTGGCCGGCATTGGGTGCGCAGCCCACGACGGCGAACGCCATGGGGGCAAGCCCACCGACGCGCGTGACCCACCGACGCACGGGTGCCTCGGTCTCCCTCCCTCCGGGATCACGCAACCTTCCCGGCCGGGCGCAGACTACCACCGCCCCGGCCGGATCGTCCCTCGGTCACACCCCCGCGTAGGAGTGGAGGCCGACGATCCAGAGGTTCACCACGTAGTAGGTGACGAGGAGGGAGCCGAAGCCCGCCAGGGCGAGGACCGCCGCCCGCCTCCCCTTCCAGCCCACGGTGGCCCGGGCGTGCAGGTAGCCGGCGAAGATCACCCAGGTGATGAAGGACCAGGTCTCCTTGGGGTCCCAGCCCCAGTAGCGGCCCCACGCCTCCTGTGCCCAGATCGCCCCCGCGATGACCGCGAAGGTCCAGATGGGGAAGGCGAAGGCGATGGTCCGGTAGGCCAGCCGGTCCAGCACCGCGGCCGGCGGCAGGAGGCCCCGGCCGGCGCGGGCGGCGGGCTCGGCCGCCTCGTCGGCGCCGGTAGCGTAGTGCGGCAGCTCACCCGCCTCCGCCGCCCCGCCCGAGCCCCCCATGATGGGGGCCGGCGCCCGAGGCTCCCCACGGGTCCGCCGCCGCTCCCGGGCCTCCTGCACGAGGTACAGGACCGTGAGCACCCCGCCCAGGGCGAACAGCGACGAGCCCAGGATGGCCGCCACCACGTGGACCCGCAGCCAGTAGGAGTTCAGGGCCGGCACCAGGGGCCCCGGCCCCACGTAGAGGAACTGGACGGCGACGGCCATCGTGAGGACCGCGAACATGAGGGCGAACCCGCCCACCGCCCGCAGCCCGTGGACCCCTTCCAGGTAGACGAGGTAGACGGCGACGACGAGGAGGGCGAGGAGGGAGGAGTACTCGTACATGTTCCCCCAGGGGACCCGGCCGGCGGCCAGGCCCCGCGCGGCCACCGACACGGCGTGGGCCGCCAGGCCGAGGAAGGCCACCCCCCTCGCCGCGAGGGCCACCGTCCGCCGCCGGAAGGCCAGGTGGTGGAAGTAGCCCACCATGGCGGCGGGGTAGGCGAGGAGGGCCACCGTGAAGGCGCCGGTCGAGACGCGGGTCCAGGCGTCGGCGCTCAGGGCGCCCCCACCCCCTCGGGGGCCGGCGCCCCCGCGCCGTCGGCGGCCCTGGCCAGCTCCTCGACGAGCCGCCCGAACTCCTCCTCGAAGCGGGCCCGTCCGTGGAGGGCGAAGCCCCCGACCTTGAGCAGCGCGCCCGCGCCCTCCGGCTCGGCCCGCACGAAGACGCGCCGCCGGGAGCCGTACAGGGCGGGGAGGAGGCCCACGAGGACCAGGATAGCGGCGGCCAGCACGATCCCCACCCCGCGGTCCCGGGCGACCTGCAGGACCGTGTACTGCCGGAGCTCGGCGAAGGTCACGGTGAGCCCGCGCCGGTCGGCGGGCTCCCCGGGGTCGAAGGTCTCGCCCGTGGTGAGGTTCACCGTCTGCCCGGCGCCGATGGCCCCGCTCCGCCAGGGGGTGAGCTCCGACCGGTCCAGGACCGAGGCCCGCTGGGGCCGGTCCAGGTTCAGGTCCCCCCGGTAGGCCCGGTACAGCAGGACCGGCTGGAAGGCCCGGAGCATGGGCACCGGCCGGCCGTCCTCCAGGAGGGCGACCAGGGCCCGGCTGTCGGGCCACAGGTCCAGCTCCACGCCGACCTGGGGCTCGAGGGAGGGAAGCTTCACGGCTCCCCGCCAGGGGAGGGCGAGCTGGCTCACCCCCCGCGGCGCCGCGTCCTGCTCGAAGCGCACGGGTCCCGACGCGAGGAGGGTGCCGTTCCAGCGGACCTGGAGCACCGGGGCCCACCCGAAGCCGAACTGGTAGATCCTGAGGCCGGCGATGGAGGCGGGGTGGTTCACCCGGATCTCCACCCGCCTCACCGGGCGCCCCCGGGGGTCCAGCAGCTCGGCCCGGGTGACGAAGTCCATGGGCAGTCCCGTCCGGTCGTAGGCGTCCTCGAAGTCGAGGACCCGGATCTGGACCCCCGTGTGGTCCTCCCCGAAGAACCGCCCCTCACGGATCTGTCCCTCGTAGTTGGCGTGGGCCTCGGTCCAGGTCTCCCCCTCCACCACCGCGATCCGCCCCTCGAAGCCGGTGCCCTTGCCCCAGGCGACCCCCACGAGCAGCAGGAAGAAGGACCAGTGGAACAGCAGGCTCCCGGCCTCCCTGGCCAGGCCCTTGTCGGCGGCGAGGGCGTGCCCCCCGTCCTCGGGGGACAGGCGGAACCCCCGTCGGCGCAGCACCCGGCGGGACCGCGCGATGGCCGTGGCGGGGTCGGTGGCGACGGCCCGCTCGGCGTAGTGGCGGAAGCCCTCCACCTCCCGGGCCGGCTGGGGCCGGGCGCGGAGGTTGCGGACCAGGGCGCGGGTCCGGGGGACCAGGCAGGCGGCCAGGGAGAGCAGCAGCAGGGCGTAGATGAGGGTGAACCACCAGGACCCGTAGACGTCGAACAGCCCCAGCCGGTCGTAGATGGCGGCCCGCAGGGGATGGTCCCGGGCCATGGCCGCCACGCGCTCCGGCGAGGTGCCCACCTGGGGGACGAGGGAGCCCGCCACCGACCCCAGGGCGAGGAGCAGGAGGAGGACCAGGGCCGTGCGCATGGAGCGGAGGCTCCGCCACACCAGGGCCAGGGACTGGCGGAGGGTGATGGCGGAGGGCGAGGACATGCCGGCCCGACGATGCTACCGCACGGGCGCGGCGCGCCGGTCGGGGGGCTCCCCCCGGCCCGCCTCCCGCACTATGCTTCGGCCCGCGAGAGGGAGGACGTCGGGGGCGCTGGGCGCCCACCCGCAGACGCGGTCCCGGCGGGAGGTGAGCGATGGGAGCAGAACGGGAGGTGCAGGTCTCCGAGGCGCAGATCGCCGTCCACTGGCGGGAGGAGGAGTACTACTACCCCCCCGCGACCTTCATCGCCCAGGCGAACGCGGCCGACCCGGCCATCTTCGAGCGGTTCAGCGAGGAGCACTTCCCCGAGTGCTTCAAGGAGTACGCGGACCTGCTCACCTGGGACGCCTACTGGCACACGACCCTCGACACGAGCAACCCGCCCTTCTGGAAGTGGTTCGTGGGCGGTCGTCTGAACGCCTCCTTCAACTGCGTCGACCGGCACCTCGCGACCAGCCGGAACAAGGCAGCCTTCCTCTGGGTCCCCGAGCCCGAGGACGAGGAGACCAGGGCCGTCACCTACCAGGAGCTGTACCGGCGGGTGAACGAGTTCGCGGCGCTCCTTTCCGACTTCGCCGGCGTCAGGGTCGGTGACCGGGTCACCTTCCACCTGCCGATGGTCCCCGAGCTGCCCGTCTCCATGCTCGCCTGCGCCCGACTCGGCGTCATCCACTCCGAGGTCTTCGCCGGGTTCAGCGGGGCCGCCTGCGGGGAGCGCATCGCCGACTCGGGCAGCCACGTCCTCGTCACCATGGACGGCTACTACCGCAACGGGGAGCTGCTGGACCACAAGGCCAAGGCCGACGAGGCCGTGGCGAAGGCCCGGGAGCTGGGCGTGGAGGTCGACAAGGTCCTCGTCTGGCGGCGCCACCCGGGCCGGTACGCCTCGAAGAGCCCGATGGTGGAGGGGCGGGACTTCTTCGTCGACGAGCTCCTGCGGGACTTCCGTGGCAGGATCGTCGAGCCCGTCTCCATGCCGGCCGAGGCGCCCCTGTTCCTCATGTACACGAGCGGCACGACCGCCCGGCCCAAGGGCTGCCAGCACAGCACCGGCGGGTACCTCGCCTACGTGGCCGGGACCTCCAAGTACTACCAGGACATCCACCCCGAGGACACCTACTGGTGCCTCGCGGACATCGGCTGGATCACCGGCCACTCCTACATCGTCTACGGGCCCCTGGCCCTCGGCACGACCAGCGTGATCTACGAGGGCGTGCCCACCTACCCGGACCCCGGCCGCCCGTGGCGGATCGCCGAGCGCCTGGGGGTGAACATCTTCCACACCGCGCCCACGACCATCCGGATGCTGCGCAAGCTCGGCCCGGAGGAGCCGAAGAAGTACAACTACCGCTTCAAGCACATGACGACCGTGGGCGAGCCCATCGAGCCCGACGTGTGGCGCTGGTACTACCACGTCGTCGGCAAGGAGCAGGCGGTCATCGTCGACACCTGGTGGCAGACGGAGAACGGCGGCTTCCTGGGGAGCACGCTGCCGGCCCTGCAGCCGATGAAGCCGGGCAGCTGCGGGCCGGGGGTCCTGGGCGTCTACCCCGTGATCTACGACGAGAACGGCGAGGTCGTCGAGGCGGGCAGCGGCCGGGCCGGGAACATCTGCATCCGCAACCCCTGGCCCGGCATCTTCCAGACGATCTGGGGGCAGCCCGAGCGATTCGTGGAGATCTACTACCGGAAGTACTGCCGGGACCCCGAGAGCAAGGACTGGCGGGACTGGCCCTACTTCGCCGGTGACGGCGCGGTCCAGGCGGCCGACGGCTACTTCCGGATCCTGGGCCGGGTCGACGACGTGATCAACGTGGCCGGACACCGGCTGGGGACCAAGGAGCTCGAGTCGGCGAGCCTCACGGTCGAGGAGGTGGCGGAGGCGGCCGCCGTCCCCGTGGTGGACGAGCTCCGGGGCCGGGCCGTGGAGATGTACGTCTCCCTGAAGCCCGGCCACACCCCGAGCCCCGCCATCAAGGAGAAGGTGAGCAAGGCCATCGAGACCGAGATCGGCAAGATCGCCAGGCCGAAGAACGTCTGGATCGTGTCGGACATGCCGAAGACCCGCTCAGGCAAGATCATGCGCAGGGTGATCGCCGCCATCTCCAACTTCGCCGACGTGGGCGACACGACGACCCTGGCCAACCCCGAGGTGGTCGAGGAGATCCGCGGCCACGTCCAGGCCGAGAAGGTGGCCCGGGGCGACGTCCCCCGGGAGCTGTCGCCCCAGGAGATCGAGGAGATCAAGGCCTTCGGCCAGACGGAGTAGCGAGCTGGCCCGGGGGTGAGGGACGAGGAGAGCGGGACGGCAGAAGATGACACGGCAGTACATCGCCGGCGAGCTCTCGCTCATTCTGGAGGAGCTGCAGGCGGCCGCCAGCGACCAGGCGACCGCGCGGGACGTCGCCCGCCTGCGCCAGGAGGCCGAGACGGCCCCCCTGGCGTCGCTGCCCTCCGTGGCGGTACGGGCCCTGGAGCTCTCCGACCGGGCGTGCTGGGACTCCCTCG
This sequence comes from uncultured Actinomycetes bacterium, assembly GCA_964449755.1. GTDB lineage: Bacteria > Actinomycetota > UBA4738 > UBA4738 > HRBIN12 > CAYVCH01. The sequence goes on along the minus strand of CAYVCH010000037.1, from coordinate 2,919 downwards.
CTCGGGGGGAGATCGCGGCCTTCACCCGCGAGGCCGCCATCTGCACCGAGCTGTGGCAGTTCGGGGTCTGCGCCGGCCTGCTGGAGGAGGGCCCGTCCGGCGGCGCGGTCGGACCCTGCTGAGGGCCCCGGCGCCCGGCGGCTCAGATGACCGGGGTGAAGCGGGCCACGGCCCGCAGGAGCGGGCCCAGCAGGCGCACCCAGACGTTCGTCGCGATGAGCAGCCCGATGGCCACCATGACGCCACCGGCGGCCCCGGCGACCCAGTGGTAGTTGCGCCTCACGGCCAGGAGCGCCCCCAGGAGCCGGTTCACCCCCAGGCCCACCAGGACGAAGGGCAGGCCCAGGCCGAGGGAGTAGGCGAACAGCAGCACGGCCCCCCGGAGGGCACCACCCTGGGCGGCCGCGATGGCCAGGACGCCGGCCAGCACCGGGCCCACGCACGGCGTCCAGCCGGCCCCGAAGGCCACCCCCAGGGGGAAGGCCCAGGCCCGGCCGGGGCGGGCCCGGGACAGGAGGGGACGGGCCTCGGCGAACAGGCCGGGCCAGCCGACCCGGAAGGCGTACAGGAGCATCACCACCCCGAAGGCGGCGATCACGACGCCGCTCGCGCGCACCGCCAGGGGGGCGCGGAGGAGCGGCTGGACCACCCGGGTGAAGGCGCCGAGGGCCGTGAAGACGGCGGCGAACCCCGCCACGAAGAGCAGCAGCGGCAGCACCGGCCGGCGCTCTCCCTCCCGGGGGGTCCCGGAGACGAACGAGAGGTAGCCCGGGACCAGGGGGAACACGCAGGGCGAGGCGAACGAGACGACCCCCGCGGCGAAGGCGAGGGCCGGCGCCCACCACGACCCGAGGCCGGCCTGGACGATGTCGGCGAGCATGGTCCGTCCCAGTGTAGGGGGCCCTCCCATCCGAACGCCCCGCACCGCTCGGCGGATTCCCCGGGGCGAGGGCCCCCGACCCCCCGGTCCGCCGGCGCGGGGTTGCCGCGCACCCACGGGGGCTGGCATCCTCCCGGCCGATGCTTGTGAACGGCTTCAGGAGGCCACCGCCCCGGGAGGCGCGGACCTCCGTTGCTATCATCGGCGGGCCCGACGCTAAGATGGGACGGACCCCATGAAGCTGCCTGAGCCCCTGGCATCGAGGCTCGCTCCGGCGAAGGAGCTCACCGAGCGCTTCCTCCGCGAGTTCGAGTGGACCTGGGCTCGGGCCGTCGTCTTCTCCGTCGGGATCGCCTTCTACCTGCTCATCAGCATGGCCGTGATCCCGTCCTTCTGGCTGTACTTCGCCGACCAGCAGCTCAAGTGGGACGGCTCGGGGCCGAACGGCTTCTGGCTGCTCAAGCTCCGCGACCTGGTGGCCACGGGGCTCACGGTGGGGCCCTTCGTCACCCTCATCGTGGCGGCGAGCGTGCTCCAGAACTGGCGGCGACGGCTGCGGGGCCAGACGGGCGAGGTGCGCCCCACGGGCGGCTACCGATGACGGCGGAGGACTGAGGCGTGCCGTTCACGAAGACCGAGGTCGACATCCACACCGACTACGTCGTGGAGGCCGTGGACCCGGGGTGGCTGGCCCAGGGGGTCAAGTCCCCCAAGCACCTCATGCTGGACCCGGAGAACTGCATCCTCTGCCGGGCCTGCGAGGACGTCTGTCCCTGGAACTGCATCTTCATGCTCTCCCCCGAGATCGTGGTGGGCTCCGCCGACCACTCGGTGGAGGCCGAGGTCCGGCACTCGACGGCCATCTTCGTGGTCGACGACAACGCCTGCACCCGCTGCGCCGTGTGCGTCGAGCGGTGCCCCACCGACACCCTCTACTTCGCTCGGCTGCCGGAGGGAGCCGAGGGACGGCGCGAGATGGCCCAGGTGCCCCTGTCCCAGCGGGCAGGGACCGAGGAGTGAGACGGGCCAGGGGCCGGGGGGAGGCGCGAGGACGGTGAAGCTCAAGCTCCCGAGCCCCATGGAGGCCCTGGACCGGGTCCGCGAGACCGAGGCCTGGAAGTCGATCTTCCGGCCCGGCTCCATCTTCCGCAAGGGCTACAAGGACACCTCCCGGGACCGGGCGCTGGCCACCATGAACAACGTCCTCTACCACCTCCACCCCGTCAAGCTGAAGCGCCACGGACTGAAGCTGACCTACACCTTCTGCCTGGGCGGCCTGTCCTTCTTCCTGTTCATCCTGCTCACGGTGACCGGCATCTTCCTGATGTTCTTCTACCGGCCGGCGGCCGACATCGCCTCCGCCCCGGCCTACAGCGACATGCAGATCATCCGGACCTCCGTGTTCTTCGGTGACCTGGTCCGCAACATCCACCGATGGGGCGCCCACCTGATGGTGCTCACGGTCACCCTCCACATGGCCAGGGTGTTCTACACGGGCGCGTACAAGCCCCCCCGGGAGTTCAACTGGGTGGTCGGGGTCATCCTGCTGTTCCTGACCCTGGGCCTGTCCTTCACCGGGTACCTGCTGCCCTGGGACCAGCTCGCCATCTGGGCGGTGACCGTGGGGACCAGCCTGGCCGGCTACTCGCCGCTCATCGCCAAGCAGGCCAACTTCCTGCTGCTGGGGGGCGTCGTCGTGGGGCCCAACACGCTGCTCCGCTGGTACGTCCTCCACGTGCTGGCCCTGCCCTTCGTCGCCGTCATCTTCATGGCCGTCCACTTCTGGCGGATCCGCAAGGACGGCGGGATCTCGGGACCGCTGTAGGGGGAGGAAGGTGGCGCGGGAGGAGACCCCCCTCGACCAGGAGACCTTCGACCGGGTCCTCGAGGCGGAGCTCGCCAAGGGCACCGACCGCCGGGTCGCCGAGGGAAGGGCCCGGGCGGCGGCGGTCCGCGCCTACCGGCAGCAGCACGGGGAGCCCGCCCGCGAGGCCAGGCCGGCCCCGGCCGAGGCACCCCGGGAGCGGCCGGTGGCGGCG